>NZ_JAWOUS010000003.1:0-66231 GCF_033339495.1 Vibrio sp. 2134-1 | reverse complement strand
CAACAAAAGTCTCAAAACGAAGGGAAAGAAGCGCAAGGACAACAGTCACAAAATCAGCAAGATTCTGAAAATAAAAAAGAAAAACAAAAAACGGAACAACATCAACCGCAACGAGATGACAAGCAAGTGAAGGATCAAGGTGAACCAATACAGGCTAAAGCGCATCCCGAAAAAATGCATCAGGATGATCCTGAGTTCCGTCGACTAGAAGCAGTAGAAAGTGCTCGCGACCCAAGCTTTTTGATCCGTGCGCAAATGCAACTTCAAGCGCAACAAAAACAACCTCCACAACAATCTCAAAAGGAGTGGTAAGCCTGTGATGAACAAAGGCGTAAAACTGGTCTTTATTTTTGTGGCCAGCCTAATATCCAGTTTCTCGGTGATGGCACAGACACTTCAAGCTAGTGTGAATAAAACACAAGTAGCCAAGAATGAAGTGATTAACCTCAGAATCATTTCAGATACTGAGCTCAGCTCAGACTCAATCGACTTCAGTGTTCTAGAGAAAGACTTCTTCTTGGGTCAACCTCGTTATGGCCGCTCTAGCAATAACATTAACGGAAGAAAATCAGTGCGTACCGAATGGAGTATCTCAATTGCACCAATGAAAGAAGGTGTTCTGACTATTCCAAGTTTTTCCGCTGATGGCATGAAAACGGAGCCGATCAAACTACGTGTCAACGCGAGCCAAACAGACCCCAATCTTGATGATCTATTTAGCTTCAATATTACGGTCGACAACAGTACGCTCTACCCTCAGCAATCTGCAACATTACGTATACAACTTCTAATTAAAGCGGACACTCGACGCCTAGATAACCCGCAAATAGTACCTCCACAGATTGAAGGCATGAAGCTTGAGGCACTGGGTGGCTTACAACAAAGACAGAAGATCTTAAATGGGTTAGAAGTAGCGGTCATAGAGCAGTCGTTTCGCTTAACGGCCAATCAACCAGGCACTTATACCTTGATAGGTCCTAAACTGACCGGTTCTTATATTTATGGCGACAGCTTGACGGGCTCAACCAAAATAATGCCTATCAACACCAAAGCGGAACGCATGCCAATCACGGTCAAACCGATTCCGAGCGAATTTAAAGGTGAATGGCTTCCTGCTTCAGCGTTAGAAATGACACAGAGCTGGCAAGACGATCAAGGTAATCTATTGTCGACTAACGCGATCAACACAGTAAAACAAGGCTCTTCACTCACTCGAACCATTCAAGTTAAGGCTCGCGGTACACAAGCCGAATATCTGCCACTAGTCAATATTAGTTACCCGAGTTCACTGCGCGTGTATCCCGAACAACCTAAGTTCGATAGCGCGAGAGATGGCACCGTTACCATGACGGTGAAGCAAGTCATTATTCCTACAGAGGCCGGGAAATATACCTTACCAGGATACGACTTGAACTGGTGGGACAGTCAAAATGATGAAGCGAAGAAAACAACGTTACCAGAGCTAACATTAGACGTAGAGAAAAATGACACTGGGCTAATCACGTTGCCGGAATCGCCTCTTTCAGCGCCTTTAGTGTCAGCCCCTAGTCCTGAATCAAGCGGCGGTGTGAGCAGTCTCTGGCGAACATTAACCTTTGTTTTCTTGGGGCTTTGGATAATGACATTGGGAATCGCTATTTGGGCATGGAAAAAGCGGTCAATAACAGCGAGTGGAACGGTTTCAAATACTGAACAACCACTTTGCATCGACGCGCTAAAAAAAGTCATCGAAGAGGGCGATGCTGCGAAAATTGAACGCTCTGTAAATGAGTATTTAACCACTCATCAAGACAGGTTAAACCCTGGTGACGTACAAGCAATTAAGCAAGAGCTTAATGCCATGAATCAAGCGTATTTTAGTGCTAACCAACAACCTTGGAGCCCTGATTCGCTGCTAGCGAAAATTCAAAACCTTGGCAAAGCAAACGTAACGAAAACCGACCACCAACTCGAAAAGCTATAAATAACTAGATAACAATGGCAGCTCTCATGAGCTGCCCATTCTCTTATGCGGTCAAATTTGCTTTAGCGGTTTTATCTAGAGCACCAACCGCCGCCCCCTTCCCTATCAAGTTGCTCTTATGAACATCACTCACTCAACAAACACTTGGGGCTCGTATTCGTATCGCCTTACACAATTTCGCCCATGATTCTTCGCTTGATAGAGTGCCTTATCCGACAACTGATATAAATGGTCGAAATTAAAGTCTTTGCCTTTCGCTTTATAACAGGAGTAACCGACTGAAACGGTAAGTAACTCCCCTTCTGGGTTATGTCGATGCTTTATCCCCTCGCCCTCGATACATTGACGAATGCACTCTGCTCTCAGTCGAACCTCCTCTTGATCAGAACCAATCATGAGCAACGCAAACTCCTCACCTCCGATACGGCAAAAAACTTCATCTTCACCTTTGGTATGATGATCCAAGATATAGCCAATTCGCATCAATGCGATATCGCCTTCGAGATGACCATAGTGATTATTGAATAAGCCAAAATGGTCAATATCAATCAGGATCAGGCCAAACGACATGTCGTCTTCACACTCTAGGGCACAATATTTTTGCATCACATGTTCTAACATGCGGCGATTACCAAGACGCGTCAAAGGATCGAGCTTAGAAAGTACCTCAAGCTGTCGATTGGCTTCCTCCAACTCTTTTGTTCGGTTCTGAACCTCCAGCTCTAAGTTTTCGTTTAATTCGCGAATAGCCTCTTGAGCTTGAGTACGTTGCAATACTTCAGCTAAGCTGGACGCGAACATACGAATCACTTCACGTAACTGAGAAGTTAACGGCGCACGTGTCAGCAAATTATCAACAGCGATAAAAGCGATAGGACCACTGCTATTTGAAGTCAATACCGTCATCGCAGCCCAACCAAAGCCAACAATATTACAGTCATGATAAATAGGCACTGATTCTTCAAATGCGACTTCGTTTGGCATTGAGCGAGCCAAATTTATAAGAGAGAAATCTTGGGTTTCGCCAAAGAAGTAAGATTCATCCACCACGTTACCTTGAATATCGGTACCCCACGTTCCTTGCATGTAAGAGCAATTTTCATCAGTTAAAAACACCGCCATTCGGTCAATGCCAAGATTTTTAATGGCGAAAGTGACGGCCGATTTGCATACTCCACTGACAGTAGTGCAACGTGATAACTCAACCATGCTTGAATGCAACATGCGTACGTTTTGTTCTTGGCGCTTACGAATGTAAATTTGAGAGAAAAGTGAACCAAACGAGTCCAACATCTGTTTTTGATATGCCGTTATCGGCTTACGATGAATAAAGTTATCTAGCGCGAACCACCCAAACGGTTCATTGCCATCGCGTAAAATCAACATCGCATTCCAGCCCTGCCCGATGACCTTGCCTGCTGTGTATATTGGCGCGTCTTCTACAATCACTAAGTTGCTCTCAAGGCTAGATAACGCGGTGATATACTCCTCGCTAAGTTGATGTAAATCGTATTGTGTGTGAAATTCATCAATCGTAATTCCTGACTCATCCGTGCCGTATGTACCACTGAAGCTGCGCTTTTTCATATCGAGAAGCATCAGTGTAGAGCGATCAAACCCCAATCGTTCACGTAGCGCTTCGACGGCTTTGTAGTACAAGTCCTTTAAAGAATCAGGATTAGAGATTTCGAGTGCAACTTGCTGAACTAACTTCATATTTTCGATAAAGCGCTCGCGTTGGCTAATCTCATCAACATATTGCGCTTCACGAATATCTCTGTGCCTGATCTCTTTCGAGGCATTTTTTTCAGCACGAATACATTGCCAACGCGCCGCTGCGAGTTGCATTGCGTCGTAACTTTCTTCATAGATATTATGTGCCGTGCGAGCATGTACAGATTGAATCAGTAGGTAGGTACGTTTGATAGGCGTGTTGTCGAGCATCATGATGTAACTGTCACCCCCTAAATCTCGGGTGTGATTCCAGTTACAAGTGTTGATCGCCAGAGGTATGATGCTTTCAGAGGTATCAAACTGACTTGCCCACTCCCAGAATGTCTCAGGATAGTTTTGGGTTGGGTAAAGCTCTCCGCGAGAGAAGCTCATCGAATGACGAGGGTTAATTGAAGGATCTTCAAAAATAGCGAGGGCTTGAGGGGAGAACAGACTCTCTAAATGATCAAAGATTGCCTCCGCTAGCAACCGATGGTCCCTCGTTGAAGACACTTTTCTTGTAAAACTTCTTAAACTCACCCTACCAACCTAATCTACTTTTTTATCCTCGATAAAAAACTACTTAGGCCATGATATGCAATCAATACGTTCAAATTTGAGCTGTTAAGTCATTCGCAAAATTATCAGACTTAGTGTTACATTCGAGAACTCTTCAGCACTTTTAAAGCCATGTTTCACATAAGTTACATGCTTTATAAACTGGGGAGGAAAGTTGTACTTATTTACAAGATTTTTGTGTTGGTAGATGTTTTAAGCCTACGACTTAAAAAGAAAAAGGCCCCTCATCAAGAGGGGCAAAGTTACCATCGCTTATAGTTATTTAGTTATGCTTGTAAATACGGTGGATTAACCGAAATCACCATTTACGTAGCCTTGAGTACGGTCGTCTTGAGGGTTGCTAAAGATCACTTGCGTATCGTTGTGCTCAACCAGTTCACCCATTAGGAAAAACGCAGTGCGGTCAGAGATACGACGCGCCTGTTGCATTGAGTGAGTCACGATAACGATGGTGTAGTTCTTCTTTAGCTCTTCCATCAGTTCTTCGATTTTGTGTGTCGCAATTGGGTCAAGTGCCGACGTTGGTTCATCCATCAGAATCACATCAGGCTCCATCGCGATTGTACGTGCAATACATAAACGTTGCTGCTGACCACCAGAAAGACCGAATGCGTGTGATTTAAGGCGATCTTTCACCTCATCCCAAAGTGCAGCACCGCGCAGCGAACGCTCTACCACTTCATCAATTGTCTTTTTGTCTTTGATACCTTGAGCACGTAAGCCGTAAGCCACGTTCTCGTAAATGCTCATCGGGAATGGGTTTGGCTTTTGGAATACCATGCCGACTTTGATGCGAAGGTCAGCAACATCAATGTTGCCGTAAATATCTTCGCCGTCCATCGCCAATTTACCTGTAATTTTCACGCCTTCGATTAGGTCATTCATTCGGTTCAAACAGCGTAGAAGCGTTGATTTTCCGCAACCTGACGGGCCGATAAGTGCAGTTACTTGGCGAACTGGAATTGGTAAGTTGATCGATTTCAGTGCTTGGTTGTCACCGTAGAATAGGTCTAGGTTTTCAATATCAAATTTGTTCATTGTCTTAATCTCTTAATTCTTGAGTTCGTGTCTTTTAACGTGCGTTCTTAATTAGTGTTGTTAGTAAGTTGCGGTGTTAAAACGTCTAGCAATCAGTTTCGTTACCATGTTGATCAAGAGAACAACCACGATAAGCACTGTTGCCGTACCGTAAGCCTGATTCCATTCTTCAACGGTAAACAGTTCGGTAGTCAGTTTGTATAGGTGAACGGTTAGCGTACGACCTGAATCCAATAAAGAATCCGGAATACGTGCAACCATACCTGCTGTCAGGAATACTGGAGCAGACTCACCAATGACACGACCAATACTTAGAATGACCGAGGTTAAGATACCTGGCATTGCGCTCGGAAGAATCAAACGCCAGATAGTGTAAATCTTAGAAGCACCGAGGCCATAAGAGCCTTCACGGTACGTTTGTGGTACTGCCATCAGCGCTTCTTCCGTTGTACGGATGATCACTGGCAGGATTAGGATACTTAGCGTCAATGCACCCGACAGAATCGAGAAGCCAAGGCCAAGAATCGCCACGAAGAAAGTCATACCAAACAGGCCGAAAATGATCGACGGGATACCCGCCAATGACTCGGTACAGAATCGGATGATTTTCACCAAACGACTGCCCACTTTCGCGTATTCGGTCAAGTAGATTGCCGTCATGATACCGAGTGGCGCTGCCACTGCGATAGAAGCGATAACCATGTAAATGGTCGCCACAATCATTGGGAAGATACCGTGCTCTTCACCTGTGCGCGTATAGTTATCAGTAATGAAGTTCCAATCTACGTGTTGTAGACCGTTTGATAGGATGTACCAGATAATCCAGAACAAAAAGCCTACCGTTAGTGCTGCCGAGATCCAGACAAATGCGTTAAAGACATTATCTTTGAACTGGCGTGCTTTTTTCAGTTTTGCGCGATCCATAATAGTCACCTTTAACGAGCGATTACTTCGCTTTTTCTCGGTTTAGGTACAGTAGTACAGCGTTCAACGACATGATGAAGACCAGAAGTACTACACCTGTAGCGTAAAGTGCGTTCGCGTGAACACCACTTGCGTAAGACATTTCAATAGCGATGTTTGCAGTTAGTGTACGAGCCGAATCCAAGATGCCTTCTGGCATTGCCGGCGCGTTACCCATAACCATGATAATCGCCATGGTCTCACCCAATGCACGACCGATACCCAGTATCACACCTGTCATGATGCCTGAGCGAGCCGCTGGAACGAGCAACTTAAAGATGGTGTAGATTTTCGATGCGCCCAGTGCCAAAGAACCTTCTTTATAAGTACGAGGGACAGCGCGAATAGACGTTTCAGAAACCGTAATTACTGTTGGTAGAATCATCACACCAAGAACTATAATACCGGCCAAGATAGTGTTACCTGCAGGTACATCAAATACCTTCTGAATCAATGGAACGATAATAACCAGACCGAAGAAACCGTAGACCACTGAAGGAATACCGGCTAGCAGCTCAACCGCTGGACGGATGATGTCTGCTAATCGCTTTGGTGCGATTTCAGCGATAAAAATGGCGGTCAGAACACCAATTGGAACCCCAACAATGACAGCACCAGCCGTCGATACGATAGATGCCACAATCATGGTGGCGACACCGTAAAGCGCAGGTGGTAACCAGTTTTGTCCTAAGACAATGCCCGATACGCCTGCTTCTTGGAATGCCGGAATACTCTCTCGAACGATGAAGTATGCAATAACGGCTAATGAAACAATGCCGATTACGGCACTCGTTAGGAACAAGCCGTGGAAGATGCGCTCTTTCCAGTCTACACGACGCTTCTCGCGTAGGCCTGACTTGCTGATAGCTCTAGCGTCAGTATTCATAAGCTTTTCACTATTTGTTGCGATGGTCATTTAAAAATCTCACGGTTCTGGGCAATGCCGTTGAACACAATGGATAGAAAAGGCTCAGCCCGAAACGTTGGGCTGAGCAAACTTTAGAGTCCCGATGGGATTAGTTAACTGAGATGTAACCTTTTTGGTCAACTAGCGCTTGCGCTTCGTCAGTTAGCATCCAGTCTAGGAATTTTTGCGTTTCTGTTGATGGCTTGCCTTCTTTGTAAAGAACAAGGAATGGACGCGCTACTTTGTAAGAACCGTTTTTAACGTTAGCTACCGTTGCATCAACGCCGTCGATTGCTAGCGCATTAACAGTGTTGTCTACAGTACCAAGAGAAATGTAGCCGATTGCGTATGGGTTAGATGCAACCATTGTTTTCAGTGCGCCGTTACCGTTTGCAACTTGAGCACGTTGAGAGATAGCTGATACCTTCTTACCAGAAATCTTCATTTTTAGAGACATGATGTCTTCAAATGCGCCACGAGTACCAGAAGCTGTGTCACGAGTAATGGCTACGATTGGCTTGTCTGCACCACCGACTTCTTTCCAGTTTGATACTTCGCCTTTGTAGATTGCAGTCACTTGCTCGGCTGTTAGACCTGGCAGTTTGTTTTGTGGGTTAACAACCACTGCGATACCATCACGAGCAACCACTTCTTCGATTAGTGTTGATTCTTTTTCAGAGTCTTTTAGATTACGAGAAGACATACCAAGGTCTGCTGAACCATTTTTCGCTGCTTTTACACCAGCTGAAGAACCAGGACCTTGAACTTCGATAAATACGTTAGGGTTCTTCTTCATGTACGTTTCAGAGAAAACTTCCATCAGTGGAGTTACGCTGCTAGAACCCACTGCAGAGATAGTTTCTTTAGCAGAAACAGGAGTCACTGCCATTGCGCCTAGAAGTGCGATTGCACCGATTACTGTCTTTTTCATCACAATTTCCTTAAGTGGCTTTATTGCCGTTGTGTTTCACTTGAACGGTGCTCACTTTAGAATTTGAATATGACAGTTGTGTTTCACTTAGTTGAACCCTCTATGACACGTTGTCATTTCTAACTATTAATTCCGCGACTTATCCCTCTCTCAATTTGAACGTAACGTTTTTATAAGTTGCCTCATGTTCAAGATGATAACCCCATCGATTTTGGTACATTTCATAACAATTAGATATGAGTAACTCATTGATTTGGCGAATGTAACAATTAAAATCGAAATGCTTATTTATAAAAAAGATAATAATCAAACCTATAGAGGGTCAATCTCATGCGTCAATTTCTTAGTACGCTTTCTATTAAACTTCAGGTTTTTCTGCCTGTTCTATTCACAGTTATATTACTCATCATTGGACTGAGTGTCGGAATCGGTAAACTCGATCAAGCATTCAATAAGGTTTCGGCTTCCACCCATAAGCTAATCATTCACAAAGAGGAACTTAGCGGCATCGTAGACAACACTTACGCCATGCGCATCAAAGCCATTTATAGTCTATTTAGAGCCGAAGATGTTCAGTCTCTCAACCAAGAGCTTTCTGAGCGACAAAACAAAAACCGCGATTTTCTTAACTCCATCGACAATCTCCCTGGCGTTCAAAATGAAGTCAATGCTATGCGTAAGGCCATGAATCACTATGTTGATTTCACTCGCGTTACCATGACACCTCTGCTCACCACTAAACACTCTTCTGATTACACCACCTCTGATTTCAATCAAAAGTACGAATCTGCAATGGCTGAGTATCGATTAGCTGGCGAAGCGATGATCAACGCCATCGACAAACTATCTAAACAATTGAATCAAATCGTCACCGATGAAGTCGAAACGAATGGCGAACAACATTCAACCACGCTAACTTACAGCGCCGTCTCGCTTGCGGTGATCTTGAGTGCCGCTTCACTTATTAGTTGGGTACTCGCCAGCTACATCGTTGCGCCGATTCGTAACCTTCAAGTAACGATGCAGGAAGTCGCGAAGGGAAACCTACTAGTTAAGGCCGAAGCCATCGGGAAAAACGAAGTGTCTCAGTTGGCTCGAGATGTAAACCAGACCATAGAAAAACTGCGTGAAACTGTAAGCGCATTGGTTCGCATTAGTGAAGATGTGGCATCAGCATCAACCGAGTTAGCAACTGTTATGACTCAAAGCAGCGTCAACTCGGATCAAGAAAAGCAAGAAGTTGAGCAAGTAGCCTCGGCGATCAATCAGCTAGAGTCGACCGCAGCTGAAGTATCGACCAATGCACAAGAAGCCGATAGTGCATCAAATCAAGCACGTACGTTAACCTCACAAAGTATAAGCATGTTTGGGGAAAGCACTCGCGCAAGTGAACAGATGGCGGAACAACTTAACGAAGCCGCTGCCGTCGTGACTTCACTAAAAGATCAATCAGAACACATTGGTCGCGTGATCGAAGTGATTGAAGGTATTTCTGAGCAAACGAATCTACTTGCACTGAATGCAGCGATTGAAGCTGCACGGGCGGGCGAAAGTGGCAGAGGCTTTGCGGTAGTGGCCGATGAAGTACGTATGCTGGCAGCGCGAACTCAGGAGTCCACCAAAGAGATCCAAACCATTATAGAAGAGCTACAGCAACAATCTGGTCACGCAAATGAAAGTATGCATTCCAGCTTAGCCATGTTGTCAGACAACCAAGCTCTTACACAAGAAGTTAGCCAATCACTTGCTAATATCAGTAATGCTATCGCCGATCTGAACTCAATCAACACTCAAGTTGCGACCGCATCAGAAGAGCAGAAACAGGTCACGGCTGATATCAACAACAACTTAACGAACATCTATGAACTAGTGAGCCAGAACGTCACTGGGATCACTCAATCAGCCGCGGCAGCGCAAGAGTTGTCTGGTTTAGCAGAAAACCAAAAACATCAGCTTAAGCAGTTCCAAGTTTAAATACTCTGCTCAACACGATAAGTTCCAAAGGTTAGAAAAGAAAAAGCTCCGCACTGGCGGAGCTTATTAACATCTGGATTCGTGAAAATCCAACGGGGTGATTACTCCTCGTCAGTAACCAGCAGAACAGAGGAAATGTTCGTTGACTCTAGTGGGTTCCAGTTGTAAACCTCACCATTAAATGAATCAAACACCATAACGTTTGAGCCATCACCGTTTGGTGTGTTACTCCAGATGTAACCAGCATAGTCACCCACCTCTAGCGTGTAGCCACTTGCGAATGCAGTGCCGTTCATCGCAGGGCTATGGCAAGCACGTTCTGTCAACGCGACTAACTCCTTAATGTTTGGTATGCGCCAATTCTTTTTGCCAGCGAAGTCATATAAAGCATGATTACCTGATTCATTGCGGATTTGCTCAGCGGTTGATAGCGCTAACTGCCATGACATCTTAGTCGCAGCGCCATCACAAGCTTCGTTTGCCGTACTCCACGTTGAACCAACAGGGCAACGCATCCATGTTAGACCTGTTTTCAGGTCAGTTACGGTACCGCTCTCAGAATATGTATAACGCGTGTTAGGTGCCGTTTTAGCAAAGTCAGTAGAACACTCTTGTGCAGCCATTACAGTTTGAGAAGCCAAAGCAAGAGATAGTACAGTTATTAATTTCTTCATCTTATTGGCCCTTTACTGCTACTAGACGGATTGGGAATTGGAATGACGTGCCTGTGTCACGCTCTACTTTGTCAGAATAAATTTCAACAAAGCTTACGTGGCCACGGTCAGCGCCCTTCGCTGCAATCACTGCAAATTGAAGTGCACCTTCGTAGTTAGCAGGAGAGTAATTATTAAATGTGAAATCACTTAGCCAAATAGCACCTGAATTAACGTCTGGGCTGCCTTTACCCTGTTGAGGGAAGTAAGCTGTCGTCATACCATAGACATTGCCGTCGGCGTCTTTCTCTGTCTCACCTAAGTCTAGAACATCGTAGAACTCTTGGTATGTTGGTAGGCGCCAGTCACTAATGCCACATAGTGATTGCTTGTTTATATGTTCAACATATTGGCTTGTTGAACAGATGCCATCAGCAGCATCCACACAACCAACGACTTCAAGATCTTCGTAATACGGCTTAAATGTTTCAGACTCAAACGCAAATAGGCGATCTTTAAATTGAACCGAGATCGCATCCGCACTCTTGTTTTCCCAAACAAGACCAGTACGCTCGTCCATAGTACAAGCCCAGTCAGTGGCATCTGCAGCTAAAACAGCACCTTGTGAATCTAGCTTAACGAACTTAAAGCCAGCGCCTGTCGACGTTTGCTTGTCCTCTTTGTCGAAGCCGTATTCCGCATCTTGACCAGGGTAAGACGCTTGAACCTCAGCAACGTCTGCTGCTCCTTCAGCAAAATAAAGAACGGCCCCCGTATCGTTGCTACCAACCGTTTGTTCAGCAACCGCTGCAATTTCTTCAGCAAATGCACTCACTTCCGCTTCAGACAGAAGATCAGAGGCCAATGATTTACCCTGGAAGCTAAGGCTTTGAGCAAGCAGCGCTACGCCTTGGGTCATTTGTTGTGGCTGCATTGCAGCTAATAGTGCAACCGTGTTTTGCTCTAGCTTATCTAGCTCGCTGGCTTCTGCGTTAGACATTACCGTTCCAGACAGAGAAACACCGGCATCGGTGAGTTGTGCTTTCACAATCTCCTCAGCTTGAGCAACGGTTTTACCGTCAACCACAAGACCTGCGAGCAACGTTGTTACACCATTGACCGTGTTACCCGTTGCTAAATTTTGACCCGGAGCCGCAAGACGCAACGTTTGGTTTGAACCTTGATCAACTTGAGCAAGAATGGTACTGGTTAGTACGTTTTTGTCGCTTGAAGTCAGGCTAAATTTACCGGCATTATCCGTTTTAGCACTCGGTTCAGTGGAATCACAAACGTAGTTTTGGTTTAAATCGATACATACTGGCGTATCAAGAAGTGTACCTGCAGAAACGATGGTGCCAGCTACATCATAGGTCGGTGCCGACGTGTCACCACCAGAACCTCCGCCACAGCCAGCAAGGGCTAGTGACATAGCAACGAAAGAATATTGAAACTTCATAGATTTTATCTTCTTTTGATTTTAATTAACGAGAGCGAATCACTCTCACCATTGAAAGCAGGAAAAGTCCTAACAAGGTCCAAGGCGAACCACTGCCACCTGAACCACCGCCACTGCTTTCTTTAGTGGTATCAGCACTACACTGATACTGAGCAAAGTGACTCACACCCCACTCTTTCAACACCCCAGAGTTCCCTGACACGCGGTCAGACACTTCGAGACGCCAAGTACCCCAACTCGGTTGCCCGACAAGTGCTTGTAACTCCTCGTCATACTGAGCGGTGAAGTAACCTTTAAATCCTTTGGTATTGCTTGATTGATGGCTAAGTAGCACGACCGATTTACCTTGTGGAGACACTAGCGTCACTTGCAGATCTTGCAGTGAGTCATGTTCGATGTTCAGGTAAACCGCAAACGAATCATCAATCGTGCGTGACTTGTCCGATAGCGTCTGAGAGAACAGTCTGTCGCCCTGTTCCGGCAAAGCGGAGTTCACTGGTTGAGGCTGGATATCGAGCTCTGGCGTACCATTAACCAGCATCACCTTATCACTCCACTGGTGAGTCTTTAGGCCTTCAGCAAATTGATAATCCAATGAAATAGAGGAATCGAATTGCGTGCCACATGTTAGACCGCTTGGTAACGCCACCTTCATTGAGGTCGAGTCAGAAAGCGTTTCATCAAAGTCGAAAACAGATGCGTTGTTTAGCTGCCATTGCCCTTTGATGCTCGCTTCGCGACCAGTTTGGCTCAGGCTCACACCAACGTCTTGACCTTGTGCGATGTATCGAGCGTTATAGCGAACGCGAAGAGGCGCTTTGAGTAAGTTGTGTTTGTTGAAGCTGTCCGTCAGGAATTGGGCGTAATCTTTATTTGGGAACAAGGTGTTTGCGGCAAACACGGTCGATTCCGCCAGATCATGCATTTTCACGCCACGACCAATGCCGTACATGCCTTCAAGTACAATGGCGTCAAACTCACGGAACACGTTATCGGTATCATCACCGTATCGTTCAACCGATGCTTTAAGTGCTTGGAACAGTGGTGTTGACCATAGCTCGTCGCCTAGTTCACCGCCCACACTAACGTGCGCTGGGTACTCTGAGCTCTCGAAGTAACGTGCTCTTTGGTTCCATAAGCTACGAGTTGTTTTGCGTGTTCCGAACACACCGTCCCAGTTGAACACCGTAACTAACTCGAATTCTTGACCACGACGCGAAGCATCCAAATATTGAATGCGGTAGCTCGCGCTGCCCGCCCAGTAATCAGCAAAACCCTCTGCGATAGCACCAGTGTGACCGTACGCCCAATCCGGTACGATTTGGTAATGAATGCCATGCCCAAGCTCGTGTATCACGACATCAGCATCGACTGCATCCGGAGAAACACCACCGACACCCAGCATGAGTGCTTTCGGACCGTAATAGTAAGTAGAGTTATCTTTTGATAAACCGCGAGCGTCAAAACGAAGCGGTTCGTCAAACAAGTCGTAAGTCAAGCTTGTCAGATATTGGATCGAGCTATCAAGATGATAAAAAGCCATCAACTGTGGGAACGCATTGTCACCAAACTCGGTGCTTTGCATCTCATCAACACTGTCAAATGCTTGAACCCCTTCTGCGCTGAGAAAGTCCAACGTATCGAGTACAGGCGCTTCACCAGGTGCTGGGGCTGCAAATAAACCCGTCGCATCCACTTGCTTTAATCTTGGGTTAGAGAGATAGAACTTACCTCCCGACTTTAAAACCTCAATCGACTTGGTTACGTACTCGATCGGCTGAGGGTAATCGGACAGTGCTGACCACGTCGATTCTGGTGCTGCTTGCTGTTGCATGGTGCGAAGATCTGGGTTGAATAAAGCAACCTCAACATTAACCAGACTTCCAGAGCTCAAAGCAGGTGGCTCTTGTGCTTGCAGTTGGCGAGGCGATTCCAATTCCATTGCAACCGTTGGTTTACCGTTGCGAATGATCGTATCTTCAAGGCTCTTAAACACTCGCACAACGTGATGATTTTTATCAGTTGTTACTACTAAGGTGCGCTGTGCTTGATATTCACCGTTTACCCAAACATCAAAATTGTAATGCTCACCAAGCTGAGACTGGGTTTTGTAACGGAACTTAAACTCACCCGCTTCTGAGTAGTGGCTGTCTAGATAAGTTTTCGCTTGCGCTTCATTGGTCACCACAGAATCCGATGTGGGATAATCCCACTCTGCAGCCAGCGCCGCAGGGGTACATGCAATAAGCAGTGAAAACGCCAATGGTTTTAGCTTCATAATTTCGTCCTAGAATTCGTATTTTGCAGTCAGCGTGAAGTAGCGCCCTGGCTCAGTTGAGTAACGCTTACTTTCCTCAGCGATACCCGCTACGTCTTGGTATCGGATGTATTCTTTGTCGAATAGGTTGATGATGTTTGCGCTAACACGAAGGTCTTTGGAAACGTGGTAAGTTGCGCCAATATCAAACGTATTCCACGCACTTGTCTGCGCGCAATCTGTCGCTAGACCAAGCGTGGTCTGGCATTTAGGAACGCGATCCATGGCCGCGGCCCAGTTCCAAGCCACGTAAGCATTGAAGTCTTGGTTGACGTATTTCAGTTGAGCGTTACCTTCGAATGGCGTAATGCTTCGAACGTATTCACCTTCCGCGTCTTTGCCATCTACGTAGCCAAACTTGGTGCTGATGTTCCATCGCTTAGTGATCGCGTAACCTGCAGAAAGCTCTGCACCATACGTCTCGACACCATCGAGGTTTTGGTATTGTTTAATGTAATTACCATTGCTTGAGTCAAAGCCCGTGGTCACAACGTCGATGAAGTTTTCAAACTTGTTGTAGAACAAAGACGCATAGACATACGCACGACCGTTATCGAACTTGTTACCGATTTCAAATGAGTCGGAAGTTTCAGCTTCTAGATCCATGTTTGGTGCAATGACAAACGGCGTGAGCGGCACAAAGTCGTGGCTTACGAAGCCATACGCTTTATCGTATTCCGGAGCACGGTAACCATGGTTATAAGATACATAAGCGATGTTGTTGGCAAACATTTCACGAGAAACCGAAAGACTTGGAGATACCTCTGAGCTATCCATGTCTTTTAATGGGAAGCCGCCCACTTCACCCGCACCGTCTGGCGTGAGACGGTGCGCATCAAAGCGTAGGCCACCTGTGATGGTCCATTTATCCAGTTCCACCATGTCTCGGACATACAAGCCAATGTTATAAGCACGAGCAGGAGCGAAAGGTTGTTTGGTCGAAGGTGTTACTCCGTTCCAATCAATCTTGGAATCGCTATCTGTGCGTTCGTAATAGTCAGTAGAAAGCTCGACACCGTAAGCCAATTGGTGCTCAGCATTTGCTGCATAAATCGTATTGGTGAAATCGCCACGGAAGCCAATTGTTTCGTCAATGAAGGTTTTGTGTTCCAGCTCGCGACGCTTGGTGATCAAACCATTGTGATCCACTTGGCGCATTAAACGGTTGGTGTCTTCCACCACTTCGGTGTGACGCCAGTAAACTTTGGTATCCAACTCTTCGAACCAAGTTGGATTAATCGGAGTCACCTCTGCACCAATATAAGCGCTGTACTCTTCTGTGGTTTCATCCTCAGCAAAGTCTTCAATATGCCAAATTCCATCAGGTTGAATGGACGGTGAACCCTCCAAACGCTCTTGGTTCTGGGTGTAGAGTTCCGCTTTGGCTTTCAACATCACCTCTTCATTGAAAAAGTGGTTGATCGTATAAGCACCGCTGTAACCATCGAGATCGCGGTTATACAAATCTTCATCAAAGTTACGTGTCTCTTGTCCTTGCCAGTATGAAACGTTAAACAAACTCTCTGTGTCACCGGAACGGAAAGCTAGATTACTCGTGCCTTTGTACTTGTTGCTGATATCGGTGTAAGTACCGGAAACATCGGTGTAGAAGTCTTTGTCTTTTAAGAAATCACCCGGCTGACTGGATTCTAAAATCACCACACCGCCGATCGCGCCAGAGCCATGCACCGAAGAACTTGCCCCTTTAATGATTTGCAGCGATTCAAAATTGGATAAATCAAAAGTATCCCGCCCAACGGCATCATTAATGTCATTCGCACCGAAGCCATCCGCAGAACGAATGCCATCACGAACGATCATAATGCGGTTACCCGTCATACCACGGATGGTAATGTTTTGCGGACGTCCTGCACCGCCCGTCACGCTTACACCAGGTTCGTTACGCAGCACGTCATATAGCTCGGTCTCGCCTCTTTCTTCGATTTGCTCGTTTGTGATAACCGCGACACTACCTGCCACTTTTGACAATGGCTGATCGATTTTATTGGCGGTTACCACCACCTCTTCCATTGAGAAAACCTTAGATTCGGCGTGCACTTGACTGGCAGCAAGTACCGAAAGTACTGCCGCTGACACTGGGGTAAGCTTCATTTACTGCTCCGCTTTAGATGTTTTAATGAGTGATAGTAGAAATGCGTATTCTTTTGCTTGTTGTTCTTGCGCTTGTCGTGGGTCCATTTGGTGGCCCGAATTAAAATCAGTTTGCAACAAGTACGGCCCGTTGCGCTCACTTAACGCTGAAACTTTAGCGAGATACTTTGCGCCTTCCCAATATGGCACGCGCTGATCGATTAAACCGACTTGAACAAACATGGGTGGGTAAGCGTCTTTATGGATATTGAGAATCGGATCGTACGCCTTCATTAACGCCAATTGTTCAGGTTTGGTTGGGTTACCCCATTCGCCATACTGCTGTGTGGTAAGCGGAAGTGAGGTATCCGACATACTTGCAACCACATCAACAAAAGGCACTTTAAGTACGACACCTGAAAACAATTTAGGATCTTGATTAACCGCTCCGGCCACCAACGTGCCACCAGCACTAGAACCGATGGCGAAAACCTCTCTATTGCCACGTTCGAATGTTTGCAGCGCCTTCGCGGCCGCGACAAAATCACCAATAGAATTGGCTTTTCGCACACCACGGCCTTGCTCGTGCCATTCATCGCCAAAGTACCCACCGCCACGGACATGGGCGATAGCGTAAATCACCCCTTGGTCGAGTAAACTGATAACCTGAGGCATAAAGTACGGTTTCATCGTAAAACCATACGCACCGTAACCGTAAATCATCACAGGAGATTGTGGGTGCAATTTGTCTTTGCGATACGCCAAAGAGACAGGGACAGAAACGCCGTCGTGCTTAATAAAAATACGTTGGGATACATAACGCTGACTATCAAAGTCTTGGTAAGCATCTTGAGAGTACAAGGATTTATTCAGCGTTTTTACATCGAACTCTTCCCACTGAGGAGGCGTAGTCATCGACATGCTTCGGATACGAATTTTGTTTGATTCAAAATCGCCCAATGTGCTTAGCCAAGCGACATTACCATCGTGTTCCAATGGCAGTATCACTTTTTCCTGACCTTGGTAAGAATACACCGTCAAAGTCGACACATTGTTTGGCTTGCTAAGTGCCACAACTCCTGCATCATAAAGGTAGAACTGTTCAAGCGGCTCACGAGGATTGGTAAAGCGTTGCCATGTTGCGCCAAGCGGTGCGAGTTCGGCTTGGTAAAGGGCGAACTTTCCTTCAAGGTTGCTTTTCAGATAAATGTAACCTTTCGCCACATCCGCGTAATATTCCACACCCACTTCAGGCTTTCGCAATGAATCGGAGACAGTGCCCGTTTCTAGGTCGACAAGCTTCTGCTCTGTTGTTGACTCGTTGTTGCTTTGCAGCACAGCATAACGGCTATCTGCCGCACGATAGAAAGAAAGTAACCAATCTGACTTGGGTTCATTCCATAGGACTGTTTTTGCCAAAGATTCAGTGGAGATACGTAAGATCTGATGAGGTCGCTGAGTGCGCTTTTCCTTTGCAACGAGGAATGCCACTTTTCCGTTAGGTGATAACAATACGCCACTATCGACGTGCGTCGCCAGTTCCGTAGATTGGCCGGAGAGTAAATCAACAACCACGGCGCGATATTGTTCGCTGCCGTCGATATCTTCCGTGAAAAGTAATGTGTCACCATTCACTTGCCATTGACCAAGTTGGTAGTACTGATGCGCAGATTGTCGTTCATCGAAATCGAACACCACGTTTTCTGGTGCATGTTGACTCGCACGGGATAATAGTAAGTAACGACCATCGCGACGCATTAGCGTCCACTCTCTTCCACTCACGATCGACCATGGCTTATCACCTTTGTCTGCCACCATGGTATCCCACTGCGTTAGTAGGTTTTTTGTCAACGTCTGATAACTTTTTTGGTGCTGTTCAGTTTTGTGGTTTTGTTCTGTTAGGTAGGTAAGAACTCGCTCATCTTTACGAGCATCATCTCGAAGCCAGTTGAAATCATCAGCAGCAAAGCCAGAACTAGAGGTAATTATGAGCCCTAAAAAAACATGAGTAAATTTCATATAGAGAGCGAATTCATTTATAGGATTAATACAATGGCGCGTATTCTGCCCTTAAATAAAAATGAGATCAATTATCATTTTCATAATCATGTGAGATTTTTATCTAGTGTGTGAGGAAAAACGTTTGCTTTGACCGAGGTAATAAAACTTAATAACTTCCTAAATTAGCGTTCTATGCTGTTTATATACAACCAGACAAGTATAAAAGCTGACAAACGAGTGAGTATGGAAAGACGCTATTTCACCTAGCGACAGACATAAAAAATCCGAGTGCGAACACTCGGATTTTTAAGAACTAAAATCAATGGGAAACTACAGCAGCTTTTACTCTTCAGAGCTCGGTGCCGCTGGTTTTTTCTTAGGGATGAAGACATCATCACCCACAGATACGTTTTTGTAGAAGCTCTTGTCACGCTTAGCTGGTTTTTTCGCCGACTTTTTCGCTTGAGGGCGAGCTTTCTTTGCGGTCGCTTTCTTATTGCGAAAATCTGGTTTAGGTGGCTTAAGGCCTTTAAACTTACCTTTCAAATCTTCGAACACTGAAAACTCAAGATCTTGTTGTAGGTATGATTCTACACGTTTAAAGCTATCCCAGTCTTTTGGACCAACAAGAGAGATTGCATCCCCTTTGTTTCCAGCACGACCAGTACGACCAACTCGGTGTACGTATTCTTCAGTATGCTTTGGCATATCGAAGTTGATGACGTGTGTCACAGTTGCAATATCCAAACCGCGGGAAGCAACATCAGTCGTTACAAGGATCTTAAATACTGCGCGCTCAAACTGACTCATAATGGTGTTACGTTGAGTCTGGTTCAAGTTACCACTCAGTGCTACAGCCTTCAGTTTCTTTTCGTTTAGCTTTTCTGTTAGTCGCTCAGTATCATCACGCGTTGCCGTAAAGATAATAACTTGACGGTATTCAGCCTCAGAAAGAACACGATCTAAAATTGCCTCTTTATGATCCAGGTGATCACACAAGTAAAATTTTTGCGTAATATCTTTATGTTCTTCGTTAGAAACGCCGATAGCAATACGCTTTGGCGCATTGAGCATTTCAGCCGCGATTTCATTGACGTCTGCATGATCTAATGTCGCAGAGAACATCAACGTTTGACGACGACGATGCTTGGCTGCTTTATGAATGCGACGAAGCTCTGGTGCAAAGCCCAAATCCAACATACGGTCTGCTTCGTCAAGAATCAGCGTTTCCAAACCATCCAGATAAAGCGAACGATGATCTAAGTGATCAGCCAAACGTCCTGGTGTCGCCACGATAAATTTCGGGTAACGACGCAGAGCTTTTACCTGATCGTTAAAGTTCTCACCACCCAAAATCAGTGCTGCTTCATAAGATAGGCCAGCTAGCATAGAACGAAGCTCACCATATACTTGTTTCGCTAGCTCACGAGTAGGAGCAAGGATAACCGCGCGAGGGTCTTTCGCAGAAAACGATTTTGTCTTTAAAGACTTATGAAGCATTGGCAATACAAACGCCAAAGTCTTGCCCGAACCCGTTTTCGAAGATGCCAATAGATCCTTGCCTGCAATCGCAACAGGAATCGCCTGCTGCTGAATGTCAGTCGCTTTTTTAAAATCGTAGTGTTTTAGGTTCTTCAACAATCGGTTGTCTAGGCCTAGATCTTTAAATTGCAAAGTATTCTCCAATAAATCAGTCAGCGTCTGAGCGCTCTGTAGTGTCGTTTCCGCTCTAACGCAGCAAAAAAATAAAGCTCGGTATAATACCGCAAATCATAGGAGTATAGATAGAGATCACACAAACTAATTCCCTGTGGTAACGGTAAAACATCATTTGTGGCTCAGTTCAGAGTAAAGCCTAGCCTTTTTGATATGCATCTGAACGTGAAGTTTAATGAAAGGCCTTTCAGATATGTCTTCTATTCTTCAACAAAACGACGTAAATAGCAGTTATTTGGTCCAATAAACTTTCATTTGTGTCAATATCGTCTAAATTATTGATATCAGGAACGTGGCAAATACACCTGCTATGAAAACTGTTGTGAGAGCGAGGGAGAAGATAGACTATTCACCTTTGTTAAGCTCAGGTAAAAGTTGACGTCAGGTACTCCATGAAATTCTTGGGTTTTTTTGACTTTTGCTACATCATGTACTGATAAAATGTAACCACATTTAACCTCGCTACTGTATAAAATAATAGTTGGTGGCGAGACTTTCACTATAAGCAAGGAGTTCTTATATGAACAAAACGTTGATCGCAGCTGCAGCAACTTCAGTACTTCTACTAGCCGGTTGTGCTTCTTCTGATGACGCAGCAACAGCAAATGCAGCAAAATTAGACGAACTAAGCAACCAAGTTAGCCAACTAAGCCAAGACGTACAAGCTCTTCAATCTGACGTTCAAAAATCAGGCGCAGCAGCAATGGCTGCTCAAGAAGAAGCTGAGCGTGCTAACGAGCGTATCGATAACATCGCTCAGTCTTACACTAAGTAAGATTTGATACCGCGTCTTAACGCCCGTTAAGGCGCGGTTATTTCGACAGGAACCCCATTCTGTGCAGCGATTGCTGCTTTAGCCTTCACGTTTTTCATACCGAATTCATCCAGCCACCACTTTAACTCTTTCGGCACTTTGAGTTCATCTTTCTCGCCATTACTACGAGTCAAAGGCTCATGTGCTTCTAAGAACACACTTCTGTCAGGTTCAAGTGTCATTTTGATAGGCTGATTAATGATGTTAACGTCTTCGCCGTTACGAACCTTGTCAAATAACCACTCAATGTCACTTGGGTCCATACGAATACAACCCGCGCTGACTCGCATACCAATCCCAAAGTCCTTGTTGGTACCATGAATTAGGTATTCGCCATTCCCGTAAGCTAAACGCAATGCAAACATACCAAGTGGATTATCAGGCCCCGCAGGAACAACGGCTGGTAGGTCAATGCCCTTTGCTTTGTACTCGGCACGAATAGAGGCTGGAGGAGTCCATGTAGGGTTCGGTCGTTTTTGGCTGATACGCGTTGTCATTACTGGGGTATCGCGCCCTATTCGGCCAATTCCGACAGGAAATACATGGACAATATCTTCTCCTTTCGGAAAGTAATACAAGCGCAGCTCGGCTAGATTAATAACGATACCTTTATAAGGTACGTCTGGGAGGATTAGCTGTGTCGGAATAGTAAGAACATGCCCCTCTTCTGGTAAGAAGGGATCCACGCCTTTGTTTGCGGCCATTAAACCTAGCATACCCACATCGTAGAGCTTAGCGATATTTGCCATGGTTTCGCCTTCTTGCACGACGTGGTTTTCAAGGCGACCAATTAAACGGCTTCCATCCTCTGGTAATTCGTACATCTTAGCGAATGACAGACCACTCACTAAAGATAACGACACAGATAGCAGGGTACGTTTTGCGAAACTCATTGATCGCTTTTTGCTAAGCATTTCACTCTATTCCTTGGCACTTTTAAAGAGCTGTAAGGTTATCTCTCTTTCTGTCTTGTGATCAACCATCGGCTTGTGATATTCCAGTAAAGAAAAGCCCTCCCAAGTCCAAGGTTTATGGATGTATTTGTTCGGTACACTTTTGATTTCTGGTACCCACTGGCGCACAAATTCACCATTATCATCGAACTTTTCGCCTTGGCTTATCGGGTTGAAAATACGAAAGTATGGCTGCCCGTCACAGCCCGTAGAAGCAGACCATTGCCAGCCACCATTGTTCGCTGCAAAATCGCCGTCCACCAGCTTACTCATGAAGTACGCTTCTCCCCATCGCCAATCAATATGTAAGTCCTTGGTAAGAAAGCTCGCGACAATCATACGTAATCGGTTGTGCATCCAGCCTGTTTGATTGAGCTGACGCATTGCTGCATCAACGATTGGGTATCCTGTTGTTCCTGTCTTCCATCGCTCAAAGGCTTTCTCATCATAGGACCACTGGATTTTATCCTCCCAATCGATAAATCCTTTGCCTTTGACGAGTTTTGGTTCGAAAACCAATAGGTGCTGATAAAACTCACGCCAAATGATCTCACTTAACCAAGTTGCTTTCCCCTCTGTAAGGTCATTTTGTTGATTTTCAGCATACAAACGAGCAATACACTGCCTGGGTGATAGCGCGCCAATCGCAAGGTATGGAGACAGTTGGCTAGTGCCATCGATAGCTGGAAAGTCTCGCTCGCTTTGGTACGCGTCACTGCGCTCCCGTGCAAATTCCCTAAGCTGTTTCAAAATATCATTAGTCGAAGCCAGCCAGTCTTCACTGGATTCTCGAGGATAGCTAAATGTGAAGCTTGAATTAAATCGAGCCGACTCTAATTGTTCGAGTACCTTTTTATTGAGTGGCGCTTGCTCGTGAGGTTTTACTACCGTCGGCATATGGAACTGCGTTAACCAAGCACGCTTGAATGGCGTAAATACCTTAAAATATTCGCCTTGCTTATTAAGAACCGTCGTTGGCGCGTGCACACATTTGTCATGAAACAGTTCAAATTCGATATCGTGAGAAGCTAACGCTTCACTTACTTGTGTATCGAGCTCTCGTTCGTTCACCTCATAGTGAATGTTTGCCATGACAGACGTAGCTTCAAGTGTTTCCGCCCACCCACTAATCACATCTGTACAAACGGAAAACGACGGCACCTCTTTGTACAAAAAAGGAATATTAAGGCTTTCAAGCTCCTCGTTAAGACAAGCTAAGCGACGAGCAATGAGGTCTGCCTGCATCGGCGCCATGTGATGCTCCCGCCACTGATCTGGCGTCGCGATAAAGCAAGCGACAACAGGCTGACCTGAATCCAATGCCGCTTTGAGTGCCGTGTGGTCTAACGTACGTAAGTCACGTCGAAACCATACTAAAATCATGGTAGCTCCTATCTTTTGTCTACTAAGTTAGGTGTAATTTCTCTATCACTTCAGAGCACCCCATCCGATCACCTAGTTGTGCGTGAAGCATTTTGATGGATGCCACTTGTTTAGCAGCTAGCGCTTTGTTGGAGAAAAGGTAGATAAACGAACCATTTTCAACGACCTCGTGATCTAGTAGACCAGAAACATCATCAACCTTATCGATCAAAGTCGTGTGATACCCTTGTTCACAAAGCTTCGCTGCTTGAATCCAACTCTCAGATTCTCTGTTTTGTTCAAAGCTAATGAGCAGACACTTTCCTTTGGAAGCGGCTTTGTTTTCAGAATCGATAACAAGGGCAAGTCGAGTGATTAAACAAGTCTGAAATAACCCCACCTGCAAGGATCGCAACGATCCTTTTACCATGTCTAGCGCATCAAATACTGGGCTAATAAACTGATCAATAACGAGTTTTAGTGGATACTCTTTAAGAACAGAGGCAAGTAAACTCTCTGCTTTTCCTCGATTCAGGGTAGACAGCGCAAGCAGCATGTTTTCAACTTCTTCGAGTGTGCGAACCTCGTTTTTGACTTCGACATCGGCGCTTTTTCCTAGCAGCCCCTTCACTTTACCAATCGAAATCCCCTTCGCGAGCCAGCTCTGGACTTCGCGAATCGTATCGAGATCTTGCTGGCGATAAAGTCTGTGTCCTTTTTCAGTTCGCTGAGGTTGGATCAAGTTGTATCTTCGTTGCCAAGCTCTCAGCGTAACTGGTTTTACACCCGTGATTTCTGCGACATCTCGGATCGCGTATAGTTTTTCTTCTGAACTACAAACCATAGCGTAATCTCATCTCCTGCGGATACGGTTCTAAAAACTTCTGTTTTGCTAAATACTCGTCTGGGTAAGTATTTAAGTAATGCTTAATCAATGTAAGTGGTGCTAGCAGAGGCAGCATTCCGATACGGTAGTCGTGAATCACTGTCGCTAACTCTTCTTTTTCTTCTTTAGTTAGTGAGCGTTTGAAGTACCCTTGTAAATGCATCAACACATTTGTGTTGTTTTTGCGGCTAGCCCGATTCGTTAACGCCTTCATAAGTCCTAAACGATACTCTTGGTAAAAGTCTTCAATTTCATAATTAGCGACATCAGCGACTAAGCGGCCAAGGGAGCGGTATGACTCTGGGTGGTGTGCCATTAACGTCAGTTTGTAGCGCGAATGAAAGTCGATGATTTTGCCACGAGTAGGCTCACCATCCATCGAGCCGTAAAAGTCATTTAGACAAAATACTCGAGTAATAAAATTTTCTTTCAATACAGGGTCGTTAAGTCTGCCATCCTCTTCAACAGGCAACCAAGGCATTTTTTGCATCAATGTTTGTGTATACAAGCCAACACCTTCTTTCGCAGCACTGTTCTTGCTGTAAACCTTGACTCGCTCCATGCCACAAGTTGGTGACTTGGCACAAACGATGTAACCACAAAGCTGCTCGCTTTGAAGTTCATCTACTTTATTGGCCGAGTAAGTGAGCATATTGTCGGTATGATCATTTTCTGGATTTTTGGTTTCAACCAATGCAACACGCTCTTCATTAGAAACAAGACGAATTGTTGGACGGGGTACTGGCATACCTACGCCGACTTCAGGGCATACCGAAACAAAGTCAAAATACGGGCTGAGCTCTTTAGTCACAAAGTTGCTCACCTTATGACCAGAGTCAAAACGCACTCGTTCACCCAAAACACACGAACTGATACCTACTTTGATTGAAGATTCCATGATGACGCATCCCTATACAAAAAGTTTTGTTGTATAACTTATAGCAAGCCTTTCCAGATTGTACAAGAAAATAAGTTGTACAATTTAATCGTTTTACTTCACTCGAAAGTATTTCGATCAACCAGCTGTCAGAAAAAAGTTTGGCCCAAAAACAAAGAATTTGTGCGCGCAATCGACAAACTGCTCAAAAGCAAATCGATTGCTCTTTTGATTTCAACAGATTTGGTTATCAATAGTAGTTGCAGTTTCTAAATGCGTGGTTTTTGTGACTAAGCTCTCAAGGGGCTACTGTACGTCCCGATATTATTGCCTCAACGAAAACGAACAAGTTCAACAGAATTGGTAATAGCGTTCTATAATAGAGGCGTTTTATCAAAACAAAACTTTGGAGAGCACTTATGGCAACCCCACACATTAACGCACAACCAGGTGATTTCGCTGAAACAGTTCTAATGCCAGGCGACCCGTTGCGCGCTAAATACATCGCTGAAACGTTCCTAGAAGATGTGAAACAAGTTTGTGACGTTCGCAACATGTTCGGCTTTACTGGCACTTACAAAGGCAAAAAAGTTTCTGTAATGGGCCACGGCATGGGTATCCCGTCTTGCTGTATCTACGTACACGAGCTAATCGCTGAATACGGCGTGAAAAACGTTATCCGTGTAGGTAGCTGTGGTGCAGTACGTGACGACGTGAAACTAATGGACGTTGTTATCGGTATGGGTGCTTCTACAGACTCTAAAGTTAACCGTATCCGTTTCAACAACCACGATTTCGCAGCAATCGCTGATTACGGTCTTCTAGAAGAAGCAGTTAACCAAGCGCGCGCTCAGGAAGTGCCTGTAAAAGTAGGTAACGTATTCTCTGCAGACCTGTTCTACACACCAGAAGCAGACATCTTCGAGAAGATGGAAAAACTAGGCATCCTAGGTGTAGACATGGAAGCGGCTGGTATCTACGGCGTAGCAGCTGACCTAGGCGCGAAAGCACTGACTATCCTGACAGTTTCTGACCACATCATCCGTGGTGAAAAACTAAGCTCAGAAGAGCGTCAGAAGTCGTTCAACGACATGATGAAAGTTGCACTAGAAACTGCAATCAACATCTAAGAACAAATAGTAAGTAATAATTTGCAGCCAGAGTTATGCTGGCTGCCCGAATTATCCCGAGGGGGCGATTGTGTCTAACGGCGAACTGCCAAAAGACGCAGATGGGTTACAACTCAACTTTTGTAAAACATTGGCGTGTGACAACTTTGGATTGAGTGATGCAAAGCGTTACGTTCTGCAACATGCGAACCCTAAGCGTCCGGCGATGGTATGCCGTGAATGTGGAGCTTTCCCCCCCTTACTTAATAATCGCGATGTCGTGAACGAACTTCATCGCCTGCGGCACGTCCACAGTGACGGGTTGCCTGCTTGCCGTAATGATGATTGCGACAACTTTGGACTTTCTGTCCACACTCACAAACACCTCTATCACGCTTTCGGTTACAGTGGCGATCGCCAACGTTACCGCTGTAAAGTGTGTCAAAGTACCTTTGTCGACAAGTGGTCTGGTGCCAACAAGAAGCTTCAGTTTCAAGAGAACTTGATGGGCTTGTTGTTTACGGGATATTCCGTACGAGAAATCTGCCGTAAGCTTAGTATTAACCCAAAAACCTTTTACGACCATGTTGACCATATAGCTAGCCGCTGCCGCCGCAAGCTTGCAACCATTGATGCGCGCTGGGTAAACCACGCAACGCATTATGAATTGGCCTCAAACTATATTGCATTGCAACCGAACAGCAATAACGGTGTGTATTGGATTGTTTCTGGCGAAGCGCATTCTGGCTATATTCTTTGCCAGCACGTCAATTATTCCGCTGATGAAGAGCCAATCGCAACGCTCGATCATAATCCTTACGATGAGGTGTCTCGTTTTGTTTCCCAGGAGTATGTAGCGGAAGCAAGTGAGCCGCTTGCGGAACCTTCTTATCACCTCAGAGAGCGAATTGACCAAAAATACCAAACAATTTTGGCTCGCGGTAACGTAGAAGACCCTCTTGGTAATCTATCTGTATTTCATTACCCTTCAAAAGGGGCATTAGTCCGTCCGCCATACACCTCGTATGCACACTATTTGCACGTACTTGATATGTGCTGCCCAAACAAACGTGTATCTCTATACATGCCTCAAGATCCCCTACTACGTTCGGCTGCACTGAGCGTTTGTTTACCTCGCATTAAAGAGAAAAGTGTCGACTTGATGTACGTAGAAGAGGACGCTAGTTGGGACATGAGCACTCCCTTTGGCAAAGTCGATATCGCCTATATGAGTTGGTGGCGCGATCGTTGGGCAATCTCTAGTCAAAACGAAAACCACAAAGGCATTTGCTACCTCGCTGGCGATCAAAATGAGCCTGAAAAATGGTTTAACGTTGCGACAACTCGTCATGTGAAGTTTTATCAAAACCGCTTTCAGATTCTTTTCGAAAGCTTCATTAACGAGCCACGTCGCAAATTACGACCTGCTGGTATTTTACCTCTTTTAGATATATTCAGAGCTTGGCATAATTTGTGCTATCAGGATAAACAAGGTCTTACCGCTGCACAAAGGTTAGAAGTCTCTGATGCACCTTTGACAATCAAACAGCTCCTATCGTAGCTATTCTATTGGTAATTTAGATGTAGTAATTAGGGGTTGTAACGGTATACATTACGGCCCCTGATCGTTTACCAAAACGTTATCCGCATCGCTTTGGTAAAGAAACATGCATCTAACCACTTAATATTAGGTGTGATTTCCAGTTCGATAGTCATGGATGTGAACGTTGGATAAAAACCAAATTCAGCTAGAAGATGATCTCACTAAGCTTAAAGGCCAAATAAAATCGGCCCCTAAACATACCTTTAATATTGCGCAGCAATATCGTATCCGCGCGGAACAAATTTTATTTGTGGACGGAGAGATCAAAGCCTTACTCATCATGGCGCAATGCTGTTGGTGCCTAATGGATTACCGACAAGGCTTAAAACTCGTCAAAGACGCTTACAGCAAACAAACACAGCTTGAAACCGACGATCATCTCCCGGAAATTCTCCATCTTTTTGCTCTCCAATATTGGGGCCAAGCAAAGTATTATTCCGCGCAACAATATTGGATTAATGCGCTCGAACAATCTGCTCTTGTTGATGATGTTGAAATTCAAATCGAATCTCTAATTGGGCTTGGTAATGTATGGCGCATCACTAATGAACACCAACTTGCCGCTTCAACTCATGAGTTAGCCGTTAAAGTGGCAAACAATGTTCGTATTGCTTGGTTAGAAGGCAAAGCGCGCATCCTATTAGCTTGGGACTATTACTTACTAAATAAGTTTGTCGAGATGCTTACGGTACTGGATGGAGCAACCGAAGTATTAAAAGATCATGATGACAGTACGTGGCAAGCCGAGATCTGGGACTTTAAAGGGTTAGCACTGCTTGGACTAGAACGCCTTGATGCGGCCGAAGAAGCCACCCAAAAAGCCCACCAGCTCGCCATTGAGCATGACCTCGTTTGGATGAAAGCACACTCTTTTATTAGCCGAGCAAGACTTGAGCTTTTGCGCCAAAATACAGACAGCGCTGCCAAGTTGCTACTTGCAGCAGAAGAGTCTGCACTCAGTTTCGACCACGGTGAGCTACTCAGCCAAATTTGCTTCCAACAATCACGAGTCGCTGAAGAACAAGGTGACTTTGAGTCTGCGTTTAACGCGTTCAAGAAATACCGTAAGCACGCACTCAAAATGCTCAAAGAACAAACTCATCGAATCAGCATGGATAAAGCAAGAGGCTCTAAACGCCAACTAGAGCAGCGAGCACGTAAGCTGATCAATCATATTCGCTCTCAACACGAATACGACCCTGAAAAACAGTTCTCTAATGTCGTTTCTGAGACCTACTGGTGGGAACAGTTAGTTTTGTTTAAAACGGAGCTCAAACGCTCTAACCACGCCATCATTATGATTCAGCATTCAAACCCCGAAGTTCTCGATGTTTGTACCGAGCTCGTTCATGCATTGACAACCTCCAGCGACCTCATCTCGAGAATTTCCAGTAACAGGCTAGCAATGTTAATTGCAGAAAAAGGTCAAGCAGCAGAAGAGGTCTACCGCACTGTCCAAGCGATGTTAGACATCTATCCATGGAAGCGACGCGGAATCAAAGGCCCGAAACCGATACTGTATTTGCAAGATATCCTGACCTTCCCATTCACGTTAGAACAGCTCGAAGAAAGTTATATTGAGGTAATGAAGAATGGAACAACTGCTTAGCAAGGTGACTGACGCAGGTATCGATCCTTCTTCCGTTTCAGGTGAAGAAGCGATTACGCTATGGGAACACATAGGGTTACATATTGCGTCAACAAACCGAGAGAAAGCGCATTGCTATATCATTAGCGCCGAGTATCGAAGAGAGATCAAACAGCTCAACGACAGCATTAGTGAATTGAAACAAGCGCTTGAGTTGCTTGTTTTACCAGAGGATGTAGAAGATATTCTTTCTGTGAAAGCAAGCTTGAGTGAGCGTTTAGTTGAAGTAGGTGACTACAATGCGGCATTAACCGAGTATGTTGCTTCAACCAATATCGCCGTCGAGTACGGCTATATTGATGAGTACGTATTGGCCATTATTGGAATGGGTAATTTGTGCGATGCCTATGGGGATCACCAACGTGCATTACGTTATTATCAAAAAATAGATGCTATCGATCACGCTATTGGCAGTCGATCCCTACGCCTTCGTTACAAGCTGTACATGCTAGCCTGTTATATCAGCTTGAACCGTACCGCAGACGCCAAAGAGCTATTGAGTGAATGTGAAGAACTGAGCATTCTCGTCAGTGATAAAAACCTCGCCGCACAAATTCACCTCTACCGAGCCAAATTATATCGTCTGCAAGAAGACTACCCCAGTGCGTTGCTGGCTATTTCGAATGTTCAGTATATAACGGGTAGTGCCACGACATACTGGTTATCCACGATGGTCAAAATTGAGACTGCGTATTGTCTAAACGGTGTAGGGCACACTTCTTTAGCTAACTTAACGCTGGACTCCATCAGTAAAAGGATTCAAAAGCAGCTATCTCCTATCGTTACTCAGCATTTTTATAACGCGATGAGTCAAGTTTACGCCTCTCAAGGGTTGTATCAAGAAGCATTAAATTGTGAAAAAAAAGCGCACAGAATCGAATGTGATCTTGTAAAACATATTCCGATCGGTGAGTTAGGGTCTGCTCAACTACGCCGACTTTCACGCTTTGAGTTACAACTCAAACTCATTTTGTCAGAGCTAGAAAACAAAGAACTAAAAGAAACCACCAAGCAGCATAAAAATACTGTTGCTCAGCTACAGCAGGACGTCTTTACCGATCCACTTACGTCTTTACACAACCGACGCTGGTTAGAAGTTAAACTAAAAGATCTACTTCTGCACGATACTGCATTTGCATTGATGGTCATCGATATCGATCACTTCAAATCCATCAATGACGAACTAAGCCACTTGGTGGGCGACAAAGCGATCAAAAGTGTGTCACAGGAACTGGCGTCCTACTTCAGATTTAAAGGCGCATCGTGCGTACGATTTGGTGGTGAAGAGTTCCTCGTGATCCTTGAGAATACCCAACTGGAACGCGCAGAAATGCATGCCGAGAATTATCGTGAACGGATTTATCAATATGGTTGGGACGATATTCTTGGTGAACGGGGGCTGACCGTATCCATAGGGATTACCTTGCATCGAGAAGGCGAGAATACTCAGCGAACTTTTTATCGTGCAGACAAAGCTCTTTATCGCGCCAAAGCCAATGGCAGAAACCAAGTCTGTACCGAACTTTAAACCATGCCCCGGTTGACACCTGGGGCTTTAGTATACTTTTTACTTATCCTTCCTATATCACTTCACTGCTTGTTTAAATAAGTACTCAGCAACACCTTAACTGCCAATAAACATCAGTGGATACTTACATCGCATAAACATAATTCCTACATAAAAACCGCTTGATTCATCTGTAGTTAAGACAAATACTTAAATTGTTAATTTACGTAGATTTTCCATTTCGCAATACGCACAGGTAGGTAAGATGTTTCTAGACTATTTTGCACTTGGGTTACTCATCTTCGTTGCTTTAGTGATCTTTTACGGAATCATTGTCATCCATGATATTCCATATGAAATCGCCAAAGAGAGAGAGCACCCGCACCAAGACGCAATTCACTACGCTGGCTGGGTCAGCCTTTTCACTTTGCATGCGCTGTGGCCATTTTTATGGATCTGGGCAACATTATGGCGCAAGGAACGCGGCTGGGGTTTTAAACAACTAGAACAAGAAACACACGACATTCATCACCGCCTTGAAGAACTCATCGATGAAGTCAACGAACTCAAAAACGAAGTATCGATGTTGAAACAACAAAAGATTCAGCAAAAGCCTTTGCCTGAACAAAGTAAAGAGGACGAATAATGGACTTATTGCTGATTCTGACTTACGCAGCTCTTTGTATTGCCATTTTTAAAATTTTCAATATTCCTCTAAACAAATGGACCGTTCCAACCGCCGTACTTGGCGGCGTAGTGTTAGTGGGCACACTCGTGCTGCTTATGAACTACAACCACCCATTTACTCAATTGGGTAACCAAGTGTTCCCGACTACGCCTATCGTCTCTGGCGTGCGTGGCCGCGTGGTGGAAGTGCCAGTCCAGGCCAACCAACCGCTCAAAACGGGCGATATTCTTTTCAAAATCGATCCTGTGCCTTTTGAAGCAGAAGTTGCTCGCCTGGAAGCGAAAGTCAAAGAAGCAAGCCAAGGTGCGTTGGGCTTAGAGTCTGATCTAAGAGAGGCAGAAGCTGCTGTATTGAAAGCGCAAGCGGACAGAGATAAAGCACAAAGGGAATTTAGCCGATATCAAAGGGGCTTTGATCGTGGCGCGTTTACTGAACAAGATTTGGATACTCGACGCCAAGCGTATAAAGCGGCAGAAGCCATGTTAGACGTTGCGATTTTGCAACAAGAACAAGCTCAAATCGCTCTGGACTCTGAAATCGGAGGCGAAAATACCCAAGTCGCGCAACTTCTTGCCGAGCTGCGTAAAGCAGAGTTTAACCTAGAGCAAACCGTCGTTCGTGCGCCAACCGATGGTTACGTTACGCAATTGGCTTTGCGTCCTGGTGTTATGGCTGTGCCGTTGCCACTTGCCCCGGCAATGACCTTCGTACATACCGAAGACATTACGTACACCGCGGCATTCAGACAGAACTCATTACAACGCTTGAAGCCAGGCTTTGAAGCAGAATTTATGTTCCGCGCAATTCCGGGCAAAGTGTTCCGTGGCGAAGTCATTGACGTGATTCCAGCCATTGGTGAAAGCCAAATTCAAGCGCGAGGCGCTCTGCTTGGGACTGATGCCTTGCGCACGAGCGGACGTGTTTTTGCGAAGCTGAAAATTACCGACGACTTGAGTGGATACCACCTACCAATGGGTACTGCGGTTGAAGTTGCAGTTTATTCAGACAGCTTTACTCACGTATCAGTGATGCGCAAAGTGCTTATTCGTATGAAGAGCTGGCAGAACTATTTATACCTCGACCATTAATGAACATATAGCGCATTCATTTATTGGTAAAAATAACATCAAACCGTGTAATCAGGGGCTGACGATCAGCCCCTGATTCATTCTAGCCATCCAGATAGATAGCATTCCCACTTTTATTAATATTCTGTATAATGCGCGCCTTATTTTTAATGCTTGCTAAAACCAAAGCCAGTCAAAGGGATGCGTGAATCAAATCACACATTTCCTGAAGAAAAATAGAGCAAACAATAAGCAGCTTGGTTGTTTTGAATATATGTTACACAATCAAATAACTAACGCTTTCCAACAATATAAATGAACGTTCTTTAAAATCGACTATTGAACTGAGGTTATCTATGAATCTTTCCGCTAAAACTGTTGTGGTTATTGCAATCGGTGCTGCTCTTTACGGTATCGGCGGCTTACCTATGTTTGGCATCCCTGTGTTTGCAAACACAACGCTAAAACCAGCAATGGCAGTATTAGCATTGTTCTCAGTACTATTTGGACCACTTGTTGGCTTCTTGGTTGGTTTTATTGGTCACTGGGTTACTGACCTATTTGCAGGTTGGGGCGTATGGCTCACTTGGGTACTTGGTTCAGGTATTGTTGGTTTGATTATCGGTCTATTCCCTTCTCTAACGCGCTACCGTTTGGAGAAAGGTGATTTCAATATGAAAGACTTCGCGTTATTCGTAGTACTTGCGCTATTAGGCAACGTATTTGGTTACGGTTGCTCTGCATTCCTCGACACGATTTTATACGCAGAACCGTTCACTAAAGTGTTTACCCAGCTTTCTATTATCGCGATCGGTAACACCATTCTTATTGCTATTGTTGGCTTCTTCATTCTTAAGTCTGTCGCTAAACGTAACAAGCAAAGCCGTAACTTAACAGAGGCTTAATGTCGAATGACAATCGAATTTTCTAACTTCTCTTTTAGATATGAGTCGCTGGACAAACCGACGCTAAAAAATATCAATCTAAGGATAGAGAAAGGAGAGAAAATCGTCATTATCGGTCCAAGTGGTAGTGGTAAATCTACCCTTGGGCAATGTCTTAACGGACTGATCCCACACGCAATCAAAGGGGAAACCAGTGGAACATTGACCATCAATGGTCAAGACACCGCCCCTTTCGACATGCACCAATACACTGAGCAAGTTGGCACCGTACTGCAAGATACGGACAGCCAATTTGTCGGTTTGAGCATTGGCGAAGACATTGCATTTGCGCTGGAAAACCAGCTAACTTCAAATATCGACATGTACCCATTGGTCAAAGCCACGGCCAAAATGGTCGACTTGGAACAGATGCTAGAACGCTCACCCCACGATTTATCTGGCGGGCAGAAACAGCGTGTTTCTTTGGCGGGCATTCTCGTCGATGACGTCGATATCCTTTTGTTTGATGAACCACTAGCTGCGCTTGACCCTAAAACGGGTAAAAAAACCATCGAGATCATCGATGATCTACACCGCGAAACGGGTAAAACCATCGTAATTATTGAGCATCGTCTTGAGGACGTTCTGCATTGCTCCGTTGACCGTATTATCTTGATGGAAAGCGGCGAAATCATTGCCGATACAACGCCAGATGAAATTTTAGCGTCGCCTCTGCTAGAAGATTACGGCATCCGCGAACCGCTTTATATTTCAGCACTGAAAGAAGCAGGCTGCTCGATTGAGGGCGATGCAAAACCTTCTAGCTTAACTACCTTACCGTTGGAGCAATATAAACCGGCAGTACAAGCATGGTTTGATGGTTCAAAAGCACAACCGCCCAAAACGCCAGCCGAGACTTTGCTTGAAGTCCGTGGCCTCACCTATTCTTACGACGGTGAGAAAAACGCGTTAGAAGACGTGAGTTTTGACATCAAGCGTGGCGAGTTTGTCTCTGTACTTGGCAAAAATGGCTCGGGTAAATCGACCATCACCAAACTGATTATGGGCGTTATTGAAGCGGATAGCGGCTCAATGAGTATGAATGGTCAAGATCTTAACGAACTGACCATCTTCGAGCGCAGCCAGAAAGTGGGCGTGGTGATGCAAAACCCGAATCACATGATTTCCCATCACATGATTTTCGACGAAGTGGCCTTCGGCCTCCGTAATCGTGGCGTTGAAGAGAAACAAATCGAAGCTAAAGTACTTGAAGTCCTTGAGCTGTGCGGTTTGAGCAAATACCGTCACTGGCCAATCGAAGCATTGAGCTACGGCCAGAAAAAGCGCGTAACCATTGCGTCAATTTTGGTATTGGAACCAGAGCTTCTGATCCTTGATGAACCGACGGCAGGTCAGGACTATCGAAACTACACGTCTATGCTGAGTTTCATCGAAAAGCTCAATCGCGAGTTGGGCGTAACCGTGATGATCATCTCTCATGACATGCATTTAGTGCTGGAATACACCACGCGCTCTATCGTGATTGCAGACAGTAAATTAGTCGCGGATGCACCAATGACGCAGGTATTCAGCAGTCCAGAGCTACTAGACCAAGCAAACCTCACTACCACAAGTTTGTTTGAGTTGGCTACGAAAGTTGGTATCGAGGACACCAATGGCTTTATGCAGCATTTTATCAATGTAGAAAAAGCGCACCGCCAACAAAAAAGCGACGAAGTAAACCAACCAGAGAAAGCAGTGGCATGAAAGACAACAAAATGAAGTTTGGTATCAACTACATCGATACCCAATCGCCACTTCATAAGTTGAATGGCATTACTAAGTTCTTGCTTTTCATTGCTTGGGTAACGGTGGTATTGACCACATTTGACTTGCGAATCATCGCGCTGTTGATCGTGCTGGGTTTGGGCTTATTGAAAATGACCAAAGTGCCCTTTCATGTCTACAAACCGCTGTTATTCGGTACAGGCACGGTATTACTGATCAATGCCCTGTTTATGTTCGCGTTAGCACCGCAACAAGGTACTGAGTTCATGGGTTCATCAACGGTTTTACTCTCGTTACCCGGTAATTACTCGCTCACTCAAGAGACATTGTTTTACCTAGTAACAGTGACGTTGAAGTACTTCAGCATGTTTCCAATCGCGTTGGTGTTTGTATTTACCACTCACCCGACGGAGTTTTCAGCCAGCTTGAACCGCTTGGGTGTGCCTTACAAAATCGCCTATGCCGTAAGCTTAACGCTGCGCTACTTGCCGGAAGTGAAAAAGGACTTTGTTAACATCATGCACGCGCAACAAGCACGCGGAGTAGAACTGAGCAAGAAGGCTCCGTTGTTCACTCGTATGAAGAACGTCGCGAAGATTCTTGGACCTCTGATTTTCTCTAGTTTAGACCGAGCCGATCAAATCTCAAACGCGATGACGCTACGTGGTTTTGGCCGCCACTCCTCTCGCACTTGGTACAGCTTAAAACCACTGACCAAAGCCGATATGATCTGCATGGCTGGGATTGCGGTGATAGTGATTGCGGCGATCAGCAAGCGTGTTATCGACACACAACTGTTCTGGTATCCGTTCTAAATTCTGAAGCTTCAAACAGAAGATAACGTGCTTAGTATTGCGAACACGTTATCTTCCCGCTTTCCCCTCGATAACTCGCCTGTTGGCTTCTTGCTTGCGAGTGTTCAAAAGAAGCGGTAATTTCAGCGGCTCGCTGATGTGCCAGAAAGTTGCTTATTTAAACGACCAACATGAACTAAACTCATCAGTTTTATCAGGGGCTTAATGATCAACTGCGCACTGCCCACGATGAAAAGCCAAGTACCACTTTCAATCAACGAATCATTCAAAAAGAAAAAGCTACCAATTAAAAACCAAATAGCAATGAGTAGGTCGTTTGCAGCACCTAACGCCTCATAGCGGCGCTGAATAACGATGTGACGGCTTCCTAGATCTAAATCCAACTCTCTGCCATGTATCTGCACTGTATAGCTCCCCTCTTATTGTTTCGCGTCAGTTATGCCCAAGTTATTTCGAAATACTTAGTTCTAAACCCTAACGGACGTGGCATGCATTGACAACCATTGGAGGGATTATCTCTTTGCAATCAAAAGAAAAGGGCGCATAAGCACCCTTTTTAGCGAGTCTAATTACAGGTATTCGCTTTAATGATTAGATAGTGAGTGCCAACTTAACTCCACTTCAACAAGCGAGTTTCGTTGCCTTCTTCCGGCTTCGCTGGAATATTGAGTGACAACAGCAAGCTCACTGCAGCCATACCAGCGCCGATGTAAAATACGCTAGCAGGTGAAACCAGCCAAATCACACCAAACGTAACAGGTATTACAACCGCCGCAATATGGTTAATCGTAAACGCAACACCCGCGGTCGACGCCATATCTGCTGGGTCGGCAATTTTCTGGAAGTAGGTTTTAATCGCAAGCGCTAACGCGAAAAATAAATGATCGACAACATACAATGCTGCCGCCCACTCTGCCGTTTGCACCAAACCGTACCCGACGAACACGAAGATCAAACCGACGTATTCAAACATCAACGCTTTGCGCTCACCAACAACGCCGATAAAACGGCCTATTCGCTTCGCAAACAAGAAGTTAAAGACATAGTTAATCAGGAACAGCAACGTAATATCTGCGGCGGAGTAGCCAAACTTCTCTACCATCAGGAAGCCAGCGAATACCGTGAAAATCTGACGGCGTGCTCCACTCATAAACGTAAGCGCATAGTATAACCAGTAACGTTTACGTAGGATGAGCTTCTTGTTCTGAGGCACTTTTGTCTTAAATTGTGGGAAGGCAAATGCCATCACCAAAATGAGCACAAAACCTAAACCACCAGCCATTAAATAGACCGTTTTAAAATCAAGTTTGAGCTGTTCGAGCGAAACCCAAATGGCGCCGTAGGTAAACAGAGAAGCCAAAGCTCCAACAGAAATAAACTTACCCAGCATTTCTGGCGCTTCTTCTTTAGATAGCCATTGTAAAGACAAAGACTGCTTGAGTGTTTCAAAGTAATGGAAGCCGGTGGACATTAACAAGGTTGTAAAAAGTAGACCGTACAAAGTGGGAAAATAACCTGTTAATGCCGTACCAAGCGTAAGCATCGCCAAAGAGACGAGCATAAAGCGTTGCTCTCGGATAAACAGCAATACAAACACGGCGGTAAAGGCCAAAAAACCCGGAATTTCACGCACACTTTGCAATAGGCCTATGTCGGCACCATCAAAGTTTGCTTTCTCGATAACAAAGTTGTTCAACAACGCCATCCAGGTAGAAAAAGCAATGGGCACGATAATGGAAATTAACAGGAGGAAATTTTGCGGCGTTCTCCAGCCGTGCGATGAGGTAGTCATGATGTTTCCTTTAAATATGAAGGCATCATCATAGCTTTAAATGTAACAAATTCGCAATATCATTATTATTTTCAGCCCAGAGCAAGCAGATATGGCTGAGGAATATTGTTATGAAGATAAACATCGCGCTTAACTCCTTGGCTAAGCGCGATGTTCAAGTATCAAGAGAAATAAAGCATGAGTAAATGTGCTCAGTGGCTTAATCAATGACTTTTACTGATAAGCGATTTTTAAATTCAAACACATGTTCTGGACATACATCCAAACAACGACCACAGCTAATGCAGTTTTGATCCATAACTCGACGATCTCCCTCTTTCAAAGGCTGCCGAAGCACTTCTGGTTCTGGGCAAACGTAAAAGCAATCCATGCATTTGGTGCAATCTTCGCGGCGAACAGCAGTAACCCGCAACAGGCTTTTTCGGCCTATCACTCCATAGGTAGCCCCCAGTGGACATAAGTGCCCACACCACCCATGCTCAACCAAGAGTAAATCCAACACGAACACCAGGGCGATCAACACCCAACCTGCGCCCATACCAAACACCAACCCGCGATGCAGTGCCGCCACTGGATCTAACCATGTCCAAAGAATTGCGCCAGACAGCGCACTGCCCAACATCAAAACAGGGATCAGCCAATAACGAATCACGGGAGACCAACGATAGCTCGCTTTAATGTTGAGCTTTCGACGCAACCACGCCGCCAAGTCTGTCACGGTGTTCAACGGGCACACCCAAGCACAAAATGCGCGCGGCGCCAAAATCGCGTAAAACACCACGACAATCACTACGCCTAACAACGCATTAAACTCCGGAACATGCCCTGTCGCCAAAGCTTGAAGCACAATTAACGGGTCACTTAACGGCACGGTATCGAGCAACATACTTGATGACAGATTACCAGTTAGAATTCCCAGCGTCGGCCCAGCCATAAATAGCGCAATGATGGTGAACTGACATAGCCGACGTAAAATCAAAAACCGATGCGCGCGCCACCAACCAAGCTTTTCAAGCGCTTCTTTGCCAGCATTTTGAGCTAAATTCTTTGCCATTACTTACCTCCTTTTAGCGATTCAAGCGCACCTTCCGGCACAGGCGTCTCACTAGGGAGGATATTTTCGAGTGGTTTGTCGATCTCTTTCCAACCAAAATTGTAGTGGCTGCCCACTTTGCCTTTCGCCAAATCCGTCGGGACAACTTTAATAGCAGCGACATCCAACACGCACGCTTGTTCACACTTACCACATCCGGTACACACTTCGGAATTCACTGTAGGGATAAGTTTGGCGTGATAGCCGGTTCGGTCGTTGTGAACCATCTCTAACGTGATGGCTTCATCAATCAGCGGACAAACGCGATAACAAACGTCGCATCGTAACCCTTGCCAGTTAAGGCAAGTTTCATGGTCAATAAGAACCGCTGTACCCATTCGAGCATCATCAATATCGGTTAGTTTCGGATCCAGCGCCCCACTCGGACAAGCGACAACACAAGGAATGTCCTCGCACATTTCGCAGGGAATATCGCGTGCAGTAAAGTAAGGTGAGCCAGTCGCGACGGGTGAAAGTAATGTCGCAAGTTTCAGGGTATCGTAAGGACATGCCTGAACACACAAGCCACATCGAATACAAGTTGATTCGAAATCGCCTTCCGGCAATGCACCAGGCGGACGAATAGGCACACCTTTGGTTTCTCGAGCTTGGCTTTGTAGCGATTGTAAGCCCAATACACACGCAGCTGCGCCAACACCAGCCGCAATCCGAGCTGTATCACGCAAAAATCGGCGCCGACTTTGCGATATTTTAGACTGAGAGGATTTCATGCTATTTCCTCAACAAAACTCCCTTATCAAGTTAAGCATAAATAGCCCTAAACGTGTCGTTTCCCTATACCTCATAGGAGGTAACCCCATCCTCTATTGATTCAAGTCAACTGACGCACAGTGCCGTCGTCACAGTTTGACTAAATGCGTTTATTTACTGCGACATGAAATTCACCACGATACTCTGCAGTACGCGCCATTCTCAGTACAATAATTCAACACCTTTGCAATCTATTCGCTCAACTTGATGATAAATCACTACTGAAAATTAAAAAAAGACATCATAACAAGCTAATTTAAAAGGCATTTATCCATTAAACATAAAAAAACACTATCCAAATAAGAAAACTGTGGTTAGATTAAAAATTAAAACTAAAAAGCGAAGGAGAGAGGCATGGAAATTATCGTACGTCCAACGACCGTCGAAGACGCAGCGGCACTCGTAGAAATCTATTCACAACCAAAAGCACAACGTGAAACCCTGCAACTCCCAAAGCCTTCGCTCGCGATGTGGGTGGAAAGATTGTCAAACATACCTGATGGTGTTTATAGCTATGTCGCTGAAATTGATGGTAAAGTCGTCGGAAATATTGGCTTTCACCACTCTCTACGTCCAAGAACGATGCACACGGCATCGTTTGGCATCGGAGTACATGATAGTTTCCATGGACTCGGTATTGGTAGCAAATTGATAGATACAGTCACTGAACTAGCAGATAACTGGTTAAATGTGAGAAGAATTCAGATAGAGGTCAATGCCGATAACGACGCCGCCATTGGGCTTTATAAAAAGCATGGATTTCAAATTGAGGGTGAAGCGATTGACGGTTCCTTCCGTGATGGTGAATTCATCAATACCTATTACATGGCGCGCATCAGACCAGGCCAAAGATAAAACAAAGCCTCCTACTAATTGGAGGCTTTTCTTTTTAAACTTCGACTCACTTTCGTAAGTAAGCCAACGCTCTGCGAGTCAATGCTTCTGTGTAGGGATTGATCTTCCAGTGGTCGGAACTCCAACCTTTCACAAAGCGCTGAAAGTCTGCCCAAGCCACAGCAAACAAAGGACGCCATTCACGCTCGACTTCATTAGGGTCAAGATTCGGTTGATAGACCATTAGCGCGTGTTGCAACTGAGCAAAATACGTATCCAAAACCCAAACTTCCATCTCTGCACAACGTTCTGGCTTAACGGCACTACTCATAAACAGTGCCACATCTTTCATTGCACACCCACATCCAACGTATTGAAAGTCAACCGCAGCAACGTTTGATTCTTCTTCATCAAAACAGAAGTTCGCCAATTTGGCATCACCGTGTACTAGTGTTTTAAACTTAGCTTGCGAAAGCGTTTGATCAATCAATTGAGCCGCATTTTGTAGCTCAGTGTCTTGCAATGCTTCAAGCTCGTCGGGTCTGGTTGCTAAGTGCCAGTATGTTCCGGTATGCCACAACTTATCCGAACGAACATCGATGTATCGCGCATGAAAGTTCGCCAACCAAGTGAGGCAGGCTTGTAGATGCTCTAGCTGTGCATCTGTGATGACTTTTGGAAAGCCCACCTCGGCGAGATCTTCCATCACAATGAGCCATTCATTCTCCGATTGGAACGTTTTTAGACCTTGTGGTACTCGGCAGCGAGTATCCACCCCTCCGGAAAAATACTCATACCAATTCACTTCCACCTGATAAGAGTGCAACTTTCTTTGATGAGAACGGTCCGTATTCCAGCCTCTAGGATGCTCTGAAGGCTTAGGGAGTTTTACATGCTTAATGATCACCGAACGAGTAGAATAAGTAACTCGGACTAACTCTCCATAGCCTCCCCATAGCGATTGTATGACTTCTACAGAGCGGTAATTACCTAGATTGAGTTCCTGGCCAATATTTTGGTAGCGTTGGTGGTTGTTACTCATCATGCGAGCAGATGTGACCACGTTTGGTTCTTCTCCATATAGTGAATAACATATGGGCAAACTGGTTTGATTTGATAACCGAGTGACTCAATTTCTGGCAACACCGCTTCCATCATCACTTTTCCGTACCCCTTACCTCGCAGTGCTTCAGGAACAACCGTTGATGTAATGTGCATGACATTACCCTTAAGCTGATAAATTAACTTGGCTTTATAGCCCTGCTCTAAATCAACCCAGAATGTACTATTCGTGGCTTCATGAGTGGCTTCATGAGTTACTTTATGCATATCTTGCTCTCTAATTTTTGTTACAGATTGATTGAATCAAACTATATCACTGAATAAAATCGATACCATGCGAGAGTGCTGCTTCGCCTCACGCGATTACCTTCTTACATCAGGTACGACAATTATAATGAGAAATATGAGCCCAATTGCCAGAGACGGCAAGCTACCTCTGCAAAGCAAGAAGGCACCAGAACGTCAGGCAAGTACATTAAATAGCACCGATGCAATGGCAATGGTCGAACATGGCAGTGAAGTGAGCTTAAACGTCACCACCCCCGTTGGTACAAAGTTTATTACAACCAGCACATTTGTTGGCTGTCACTCAAATAATACTGCATTGATAGAGGTTCCGAACATCTCCGATGAAGACTTGAAGTTCTATTTTCAAGAAGGCTTTTGGATCAATGTAAAAGCCTACTCTCATCGAGGTGAAGGGGCCGTTATCCCATTTCGGGCCCAATTACAGCATCGACTAGGCGATCCGTACCCAATTTTGGTGCTAGACCTACCCAACACTATGCAGGTCTTTCAGCTTCGCAAAGAAGTGCGTTACGAAGTAAATTTGAGAGCGCGTGTTTGTTTAGAAGCCTATCGAACTGAATGCGAAATAAGAGATTTATCTCGTAGTGGCTGTCGTTTTGTAACATCACCAATGAGCCGACCACTTCAGGTTGGTGACCACGTTTCATTAGATCTAACGATGCCCGGAGAAAGTCGTATGCTAGCGCCGTTGCGAGGTCGTATTTGTAATTTACAAAAATCAACGCACTATGCTCGCTACGGAATGGAGTTTGATGAGGTTGGTAAAAACAACGCTAAAAACCTCCTCAGTCACCTCAAATTTGATGGTACTAAGCTCACACTAAAAAGATAGATTTTATAACCCCTACGCTTATCAAGAAGCTTTGAAGTGCTAGAAAACAAGAAACCCCTTACTTTTCAGTAAGGGGTTTTATTTACTAAGAATAAGGCAGTATCTTAGATAAGAGTCATGACTTAGAAGTCGTAACGTAGACCTAGCGCTAGCTCATCTTTTTCAGCCGCGCCTTCGTTATCCATTAGATCGAAGTTGTATGATGCGTAGCCACGGAAGTTAGGCTTGAAGTAGTAAGTTACATCAACAGCTAGGTTTTCTACAGTATCTGCGTCTTCTAGTTCACCTTTGTTGAACGTAGAAGTGAATACAGTTTGACCCATAGTGTAAGCAGCGGCTAGTTCGTAGCCTTTGTAATCAAAAGTCTTACCTGCAACATCCATATCCGCGCCAGTGTAGTTACCAGCGAAGTAGAAGTCACCTACAGAGTATGCAGCGACCAGCATGAACTCATCGCTGTCGTTTTGATCTGCGTAACCAGCACCTAGTTCAAAACCAGTGTTAGCAAACGCGTAAACACCAGATAGAGAGAAGCCATCTTCCTCGTTGTCTGTAAAGCCTTGTGCATCTGTTGTGCGATCAGCAAAACGGTAGCTAGCGCGTACAGCTAGCTGCTCGAATTGGCCTTTGTAAGACAGCATGTTATCTGTACGGTCAGAAACAGGCAGTTTAAGTGCTGCTGTGTTACCGTGGTAAGCCATAATGTCAGTAAAGTCAGTAAGAACCACTAGTGCGCCGTCGTTTTTACCGTAAGTTACTTCACCGTATTTGCCACCCAGACCCGCATAAGCGTAACGAGTTTCAAGACTGTCTGTCTCACCAACTTTGTTACCTTTAGAATCAAATACATCATAAGTTTTAGTTACAAACTCACCTTCCCAAAAACCAACGCCGTATAGGTTTTCATTGATTTCCTGTTTGCCTAGGAAGTTAAGACGGATGCGAGTACGGTCTTCTGCCTTACCATCCATCATAGAAAGACGCGCTTCAGCGCGGCCGCCCATCTCAAGAGAAGTGCCATCTTGGTTGTATAGTTCTGAAGCGACAACTTGAGATCCTGATGCCATTAGCGCCACTGCTACAGCTAAAGTTTTTAATTTCATTGTTATTTTCCATATCATTGTTTTATATGTGTTTTCTCACCAGAAAAACAGGACTTTTCTGTACCAACGAGAAAACTGGCGGCATAGTAGCAGCTGTTATTTTTCACGCAACGTGTTGAATAAACAGCGCTTATAGAAGAAAACACCACTTAAAATGACGATATGAATACCTCTCAACCATCAAGTTATCGGTTGAGTTAAAAAAAATGTTCGCGTCAAAAAAAAATTGACGAAAAAAATGTAAAAACAATATCACAAAACGTGATATTGCCCGCAAAAAAATCTTGTTAACTAACTGTTTTAGATAGACTTATTGATAATAAATCCGATTATTACAAACAAAAAAAATCCCTGAGCATTCACTCAGGGATTTAGAGATTTGATAAGTAGATGATGAATTAAAGCTTAAAGAAACTTAATTGCTCTTTCTGCTTCTCTGCAAGTAATGAAAGCTCAGTACTCGCACTTGCACTCTGGCTGATGCCCGCTACATTTTGGTTTACAAGCTCTGACATGTTAACCACGTTGCGATTGATATCTTGAGTAACTTGAGACTGCTCTTCGGCTGCGGTTGCTACTTGCGTGTTTGAATCGTTGATGTTGGCGACCGACTCGGTAATTCCAACCAACGCTTCATTCGCTTGTTGCGTCAGCTCGTTGTTGCGGCTAAGCATATCAAGGCTGACTTGCATACTGTCATTCGCCAGCCCAGACTGCGCTTGAAGCTCTTCAATGATCGTTTGGATCTCTTGTGTCGAGTCTTGAGTACGCGCTGCTAGCATGCGTACTTCATCAGCTACTACCGCAAAACCACGACCAGATTCACCAGCTCGCGCCGCTTCAATCGCAGCATTCAATGCTAGCAAGTTGGTCTGCTCAGATACGCCGCGAATCACTTCAATAACATCGTTGATCTGTACAGATTGCTCTTTTAGACGCAAAACAACTTGCGCTGCATCGTTCAATGCTTGAGACATTTGCGCACTTGCTTCCGCACTTTCTTGGAAGATAGCCAAACCTGATTGAGCAAGTCCATCAGCTTCACGCGCGGTTGCGTCAGCAGAGGTCGCGTTATCACTCACATTATTCGCAGTGCTTGCAAGCTCGTTAACCGCAGATGCAACTTGCTCGATCTCCGCCAACTCTTGTTGAGCGTTCGCTTCCGCTTGCGTCATTACCGCAGCTAATTCGGTCGATGCAGATGCAACTTCCTCACTAATACGGGTTAACTGGTCCACAGTGTTGTATAACTGCTCTGCGGTTTGGTTTACATCTTTGCTCAGCTTAGAGATCTCATTGTCCCCATCGACATCTGCACGTACTGATAGATTACCCATTGCTAACTGACGCATCACTTCTTGCAGCTTTTGGATTGGTGTAACAATCATGCCAGACAGGAACCAAGCGCCTATCAATGAGAAAGCAAATACCGCTAAAACCGTCAACATAGCGTTATTTTGCACACGTTCATTTTGCTGATGACTTCTGATAGTAGATTGTTCAGCTTGCTCGTTTACATGCTTTGATAGCGTGTTAATTTGTTGGACCATTTCTCGGCCAACATTGCGATACTCTTTGACAAATGCACGGTACTCGCTATCCGATTTCAAACCTTGATCGTATTGGTTGAAGAAAGCAACTGAGCGCTCTGAATATCGCACATAGGATTCAATTGCTTGGCGAACTTTAACGGCATCGTCACGGAATAGGTTTCGGGCTTCAATTGCGCTTAAATCGGCATCAACTTGCTTTAAGCCTTCTTTCAATTCGGTTAGAAAATTCTCACGACGAGAAGCATCGTAAATAGCGTAAACCGCGCTTATGCGCAGAGGGTAAATTTGGTCGTCAATACTCGCCAATGTGTCTTTGTGAAAAACCAAAGATTCTTGGTTGGAAGCAATAACATCTTGCTCTGCTTGAAGATTGTTTTTAGTAATCCAAAGAGCAATAAACAAAACAATCGCGGTAAATAATACCGGAACCAAAATTTGCGTTCGTACTGACAAATTTTTCAGTGATAACTGCATGACAGGGCCTCAGTTGTATGCGTGATGTCTATATCCAAACAAACTCGAGCAGTGCCTATAACAACGTTACTTTTCGGCAGTTTGAATATCTATGCTTCCTTGCGACGGGATAAATCCCAGACGAATAAACAAGTGGCGAATATTAGAGGTCGATCACACTTTTGTCTAGTACAAAAACTCTCCATTTTCAATCTGTTATTGACAATATCCCGACAGTGGCGTCGGGATATTGTCGTTATGATAAATTATGATCACTTATGATGAGATACATTCACATTTAGGACGGTTTCAGCCTATTTTCTCAACGAATTGAGCTTAGCTTGAGCAAGGCCAAAAATGGTATCGATTGGATAAGAGCCTTCATCGGTTGGCTCACCAGCAACTTTCCCCGTAAACAATTCGATAGCTTCAGTAACATGGTCAATCGCCCAAATATTAAACTCGCCTTTTTCGACTGCTTTCACGATGTCGGAACGAAGCATTAGATTGTGAACATTAGAGCGCGGAATAATGACCCCCTGCCCGTCATGACGACCTTTAATTACACACACATCATAAAAGCCTTCGATCTTTTCGTTTACGCCACCAATAGGCTGAGCTTGACCAAATTGATTCATCGACCCTGTTATCGCAATGTCTTGTCGGTTTGGTTGCTTTGAAAAAGCAGACACAACCGCACATAACTCAGCCATGCTGGCACTATCACCATCAACACCACCATAAGATTGCTCAAAGGTAATGGTTGTCGTTAATGGCACTCGTGCCGTTTTACCAAATACGGAAGATAAGTAGGCAGACAAAATCATCACACCCTTAGAGTGAATACTGCCCCCCAAATCCACGCTGCGCTCGATATCGATAACCTCCCCATCACCGTAACACGTCGTCGCTGTGATGCGATTCGGTGCACCAAACATGTAGTCACTAGTGCTCAATACCGAAAGTGCGTTCACTTGGCCTACGGCTTCTCCTTCGGTGCGAATCAGCGTTGTGCCGTTAATAAAGGTTTCCATTACGTTATCGCGTAATCGGCTTACTCGCATTTCTTGGTTATTGAGCGCCTCTTCAACATGACCAATACGGATCATGTTGGAGTTGGCTTGACGAGCCACGTAATTCGACTCTCGAAGCAAGTTGGCGATATTAGCCGAATGTAGAGATAGCTTGGATTGGTCGCCAGACAAACGTGAGCTGTATTCGATGATCCGAGCAATGGCTTTGCGATCGCAATGCAGCATATTGTTGTCATGCACCACGCTAGAGATAAAGCGCGCGTAATGCAGCTCAGACTCCGGCGTACGTTTCATTTCGTCTTCGAAATCTGCCGTCACACGGAACAACTCGCTGAACTCTGGATCGTAATGTTGGAGTAATTGGTAAGTTCGGTAATCACCAAATAAGATAATTTTGATATCAAGCGGAATCGGTTCAGGATCGAGTGATACCGCTCCCGTCAATGTGACTTCTTTTTCTAGAGACGTAAAACTCAATTGACGAGCACGCAATGCGCGCTTCAAACCATCCCAAACGTAAGGCTGTTCAAGTACTTTCTGAGCATCCATTAATAGAACGCCGCCATTCGCCTTATGCAAGCTCCCTGCACGAATCAGCGAGAAGTCGGTAAACACCGTTCCCTTGAAAGTGGCAGTCTCAATCGACCCGAAGAGTGAATGATAGTTGGGATTTTCTTCAACAACGATAGGAAATTCGCTGCTTTTACGGCTTACCAAGACATTCACTTTATAACGACGTGGCAATTTTTTATCCAAGGATGCCGTCGCAATTTCGCCTTGCTCGCCACTTTGGTCAAGGAAGATATCTGCGTTTTCAACAATATCTTTTTGCAGCTCAGTTAAGTAGGTTTTGATTTCGGAATATTGCGCGTAATCCACTTTGAGTTTTTTGATGAAGTGAGTAATCACATCAAGCGTCACTTCATCATTGAGCTTTTTGATTTTATCGCTGTATGTCTCTTCCCACTCCGTAAGCTCACGAACCATCGAGCGCAATCGCACTTCGAGTTCATCAATAGCATCGCTGAATTGCTCTTGTTCTTTTTTGCTTAGTACATCAAAAGACTCTTCCGTATGAAGCTCATCACCGTTCATGGCGACAAACTGATAATCCCCCTGCGTAGTCAGTGTTAGGCTGATGCCCTTTTCTTTTGCCTCTCGACTAATACGATCCAGCTCGTTTTGTTGCTTAGCTGCCAATTGATTTTTTAATCGCTCAGCGCGGCTAAAGTACATTTCATTGTCGAATGCTAGGGGTAAAGCATTTAATAATTTGCCCATTAAAGCTTCAATATCAACACGTAGCTTATTTCCGATACCACAAGGCAGCTTTAATACCTTTGGTGTACGGGTATCCTCAAAGTTCGCAACGTAACACCAATCAAACAGGGCTGCTGCATCGTGCTGGTGACGATTCAGATAGCGCAAGATCATGGTGCGTTTACCTAGCCCATTCTGACCAATGGCGTAGATGTTATACCCTTTCTCTTTGATGGACATCGCAAACTCGACCGCTTTTTGCGCGCGCTCTTGGCCCACGATTTCATCAATTGGAGGTAACTCCTTGGTCGACTTACATGGCATATTCTCTAGATCTGCTACAGAATATAGCTGCTTAGCTTCCAATCTTAGTATTGCCATATCCACTTCCTTTTTTCTTATTTTCGTTATTTGAGTGTAGAGATTATTTGCTTAATTTTAAGTGATTTACCTTCCACCCTAGATTGATTGGACATTTTATGAACACATAAGTGATATTAACACGCACTTGCAATTGATAATCAATTTCATTTAATATCTAAACAAATCAAATGTTGTGGAGATGGATATGAATATTGAGCAATGCTGGATGCGCTACTTAAAAGCGGAGCAACTGATGGAACAAGGCCATTGGCCAGAAGCTCATCGTTTATATGACGACGTGCTCAACAATCTACCCAACCACATTCATCTAGCGCTAGAAAATGCACAAACTAAACCTTGCCAGTTTGTATGTCTCATTACGGGGCTTAGAGATGCCAGCGTGACGCAATCAGAGATTCTCAACAAACTCGGCTTACAGCATGATGCGTTCTCAATACTCAATCAAACTTACGCGCTATTTCAATTTTTGCAGCTAGAGAGCCATGAACTGATTGAGCGCTTAGGTCACCTACTTGGTCAACAGAGCGAAGACTTGTTAGCTCACATGGCGGCATTTTGCTCTGCCCAACGTAATGCTCAATGGATGATAGAACTCGAGCACGTAACGCGCGCACATGAGCAGTTCTTACATTTGCAAGCAATGAGTTCGGCAAAATCTTCGCCTTCTCACCTGTATAATTAATCTAAAGCTCAAGCATTGAGGACAACTAGGTTTGTGCTGTCCATTACTTGAGTATCATTTGCTTTATCAACCACAAGGATCTGTGATGTCTTCTAAAACCATTCTTTCGGTGAACAACCTATCAGTCAGCTTTACGACAAACGATGGGATCGTCGATGCAGTAAAGAATGTTAGCTTCGATTTAAAAGCAGGCGAGACGCTGTCCATCGTTGGCGAATCTGGCTCTGGCAAGTCAGTATCAACCAATGCACTGATGAAACTACTGCCAGACAACGCTATTTTGCATGAAAGCTCATCCATCATGTTTGAGGGTAGCTCCATCTTGGATAAAACAGAGCGTGAAATGCAAAGTATTCGCGGTGATCGCATTGGCATGATTTTTCAAGAGCCGATGACCTCACTAAACCCGTACATGCGGGTGGGTATCCAAGTCGCTGAGGCCATCATGTGTCACCGCCCGGTCGACAGACGAACAGCAAAAGCAAAGGTGTTAGAGCTGTTTGAATTGGTTCATATGCCAAACCCAGAAAAAGCGTACAACAAGTACCCACACGAATTTTCTGGTGGTCAATTGCAACGTATCATGATTGCGATGGCACTGATTAACGAGCCCGATATTTTGATCGCCGACGAACCAACAACGGCGTTGGATGTCACGGTTCAAGCAGAAGTGTTGCACCTGATTAAAGAAATTCAGGCTCAGATGGGCATGGCAATCCTATTTATTACTCATGACTTAGGCGTCGTAAAACACTTTGCAGACCGTGTCATTGTGATGTGTAAAGGAGAAGTCGTCGAAGAAGGCGAAACACAAACACTCTTCAAGGACCCAAAGCACGAATACACACGTATGCTAATCAATTCGATTCCTAAAGGCAGTAAGGAGCCTATTAGCGAAAGTGCTACGCAGCTGTTAAAGGCTGACGATATACGAGTCAAATTCTTGGTAAAGTCGCATTTTATTGCGAGCAAGAATGAGTACTTCGAAGCGGTAAAAGGCATTTCTCTTGAGCTTAAACAAGGAGAGACCCTCGGGATCGTCGGGGAGTCCGGTTCAGGTAAGTCTACACTCGGCCGAGCTTTGATAGGTCTACTGCCCTCAACTGGCAAAATAGAATATAAAGGCCAAGATATGGCCTTGCTGACAAACAAAGAACGTTTTGAGCTGAAAAAAGACGTTCAGATGGTATTCCAAGACCCTTATGGTTCGCTTTCTCCTCGTATGACTATCGGCGAGATCATCACAGAAGGATTAACTGTCCACCAACCAATGTTGAGTAAAAAAGAACGTATGCAGAAAGCGCGCAACGTGCTCCGTGAGGTCCGCTTAGATCCCGCGTCCATCAACCGTTATCCGCACGAGTTTTCAGGAGGGCAGCGTCAGCGTATTGCTATCGCGCGAGCACTGATCCTTGAACCTTCGTTTATTCTGCTTGATGAGCCAACCTCTGCATTAGACCGCTCGGTGCAACTGACAGTGATTGACCTTCTGAAAGATTTGCAGAAAAAACACAATATTGGCTACTTGTTTATTAGCCACGATCTATCAGTAGTTAAAGCACTCTCTGATCGTGTTCTAGTCATGCAAAAGGGCGAGGTCATGGAGCAAGGTACGGCCGAAAAGATTTTCCAAAACCCTAAAAATGACTACACGAAAAAACTGATAGATGCCTCATTTGATCTTGAAAACAGTGAAAATCAGCACAATGTGGCTTAGGTTCATCACAGTTTCATATTCATAAACTAGGATTAAGAAAAGGTGATAAATTCATCTTGTCTTAAGAATGGCGTAGCTGCCTTTCGGTTTGGCCGCCGAGACTGGTTGGTTCAAGAGTCAGACTTAGTCAACCTGGCTCAAATACTGGCAAACAGTATGAATTGAGTTCCCCCAACCATGAAAAATGCCGCGACACTGTCGCGGCATTTTTTTATTCTCAGAAGCTTCGAACAACTAGGGCATTAAATCGACTCAATACCCATATTATGTAACGTAAATGCATACACGTCTGTGGTGAGGTCAATTTGCTTACTCAGCGGCATTCCTGCACCATGACCGGCATTAACATCAATGCGTATCAATACTGGATTAGCGCCTTGCTGTTTGCCTTGCAGCTCCGCAATAAATTTGTACGAATGTGCTGGCACAACTCGGTCGTCGTGATCAGCAGTTGTCACCAAGGTAGCAGGATATTGCACGTTTTCTTTTACATTGTGAACAGGAGAGTAACCAAGCAAGTATTGGAACATCGCTTCACTTTGCTCCGACGTGCCATAGTCATACTTCCAGCCTTCTCCAGAAGTAAACGTGTGATAACGCAGCATATCAAGCACGCCAACCGCAGGCAACGCGACTTTGAATAGTTCAGGGCGTTGCGTCATACACGCTCCAACTAACAAACCACCATTAGAACCACCGCGAATCGCTAGGCGATCCGCGCTAGTGTATTCGTTTTCAATCAGGTATTCCGCCGCCGCAATAAAGTCATCAAACACGTTTTGCTTTTGCTGCTGAGTGCCTGCGTTGTGCCAGGCTTTACCGTATTCACCGCCGCCTCGCATGTTGGCGACAGCGTATATACCACCCAACTCTAGCCAGTTGGCTACATTGCCAGAAAACATTGGAGTGAGGCTGATGTTAAAACCGCCATAACCATACAGCATGGTTGGCGCACTGCCATCAAGCGAGATGCCCTTCTTATATGAGATGATCATTGGAACTTGCGTGCCATCTTTTGAGGTGTAGAACACCTGTTTTGACTCATACTCATTGCGATCGAACGGCGCTTTTGATTCTTGGTAAAGCGTCGATGCACCAGATTCGACATCAAATGAGAAGATCGTCGGTGGTGTCACGTAGTTAGTAAAGGTGTAATACAGCGTGGTTTCTTCTTTTTTACCCGCTAGACCGTAAGCCGTGCCCTCTCCCGGCAGTTCTACATCTCGAATCCACTCACCTTGGTAGTTAAACTGCTGCACTTTAGAAAGCACATCCACCATATAAGTCGCAAACAGATAACCGCCACCTTTGCTGATTTCTAGCGGCTGTTCTTGTTCAGCAATCACGTCAGCCCATTGTTCTGTCTGAGTGTTGTAGCTGACAACTTTGCCGTTCGGCGCATCTAGGTTGGTGTAAAGCAGCAAGGTTTCGTCTTGACTATCAATTAAGTAGGTGTCGCCTTGCGTTGTATCACGAAGCGTCACAATCGCTTGGGACTCAGACTGTAAATCGATATAAAACAGACGATTACCCGATGTAGATTCTGCGCCAGAGATAATGAGGAAGCGATCATCTGTCGTCGTCGTACCAGACACATAACGATGAACTTGCGTATCCAACTCACCAAAAATCACTTTGTCTTCAGATTGAGATTTACCAAGTTCATGATAATAAAGCTTGTGATGCTCAGTTCGAGCAGACAACTCACTGCCTTGCGGCTTATCGTAGCTTGAGTAATAGAAGCCTTTGCTGCCCAGCCAAGAAATCGACGTAAACTTCGCATCAACAATCTCAGGCTCTAACTGTTCTTTGGTTTCCGTATCAATGACAAAGATCTTACGCCAATCACTGCCCCCTTCCGAGATGGAATACGCGACCAAACGGTAGTCTTTAGAGAAGCTGACTTCGCCAAGAGAGGTCGTGCCCTCTTCGGAGAAAGTATTTGGATCAAGGAAAACCTCGGCTTCTCCCTCGCCTTTACGTCGATACAATACGCTTTGGTTTTGCAAACCGTCGTTTTTGTAGAAGTAGGTGTAGTCACCACGTACAAATGGCTGGGAATATTTTTCGTAGTTTTGACTGTTCGCCACTAAGTCACGGATTTGTTGGCGGTACGGTATCTGACCAAGGAAATCGAAGGTGACCGAATTTTGACCCGAAACCCATTGTGCGGTTTCTTCACTTCGATCATCTTCTAACCAGCGATAAGGGTCGGCAATGTCGTGACCAAAATAAGTGTCCACGACAGAATCTTTACGTGTTTTTGGGTAATGCATAACGTCCGTGTTACTCCGTTGTTTTTATTAAGTTGTTTATCTTCAATCGTTTTATTGCGGTGATTACCTTAGAGCACCCAATTTTGATTTCAACGACATTGTTTTAAATCTATGAAGAACCTAGAAATAATGAGATATCGTTAAGTACCGGTCACGAATGTGCTCAATAAGCAGCTTTACTTTGTTCGGTGGTTGACGAGTAAACGGATACACCGCGTAGATACCCAACTTTTTACCTACTAATTCAGGAAAAATATCCACCAGTTGACCATTACGAATGTCGTGATACACCAAACAGCGCGGGACGTAAGCAATACCATGGCCGCCCAGAGCGGCTTTACGTAATGCGGTCGCGTTATCAGTAGAAAAGCAGCCCGATACTTTGACGATGTAATTGCCATCTTCTCCTTTAAACTCCCAATCCGTTGCACCTGTGGTTTGGTAAGCGTATTGCAGACAATTGTGCGTGGTGAGATCAATCGGCTCGATCGGTTTCCCATTTTTAGCGATATATGAAGGGGACGCGCATACCACCCATTGGGAATCGAGAATATGTCGTGCGATCAAACTGGAGTCGGCTAGGTAGCCAGTTCGAATGACTAAGTCGTAACCATCAGCCACTAAATCGACAAAGCGGTTATCCAATGACATGTCCACGGTCAGACCCGGATGAAGGTTACAAAACTCGGCAACAGCATCAGCAAGTATCAAATCTCCAGAGATACACGGCACGGACATTTTTATATGACCGCTCACATTCTCTCCAAAGCCTGCAACAGCATCCATAGCCTCCTGAGTGGCCTGCTTCACATTTTTAGCACTGTGGAGTAACACCTTACCTGCCTCAGTCAAGGTTAATTTGCGCGTTGTTCGATATAATAGCTGAGCCCCTATTTCTTCCTCCAACCTCGCCATTCTTTTGCTAACTACCGAATTTGTAAGGTTATTTGCCTCTGCAACCTTACTAAAGCTGCCAAGTTCGATTACTTGAGAAAATAGAATTAAGTCGTCTGCTCTCATACCATTATGTCACTTTTGGAATTAATTATTTTCATTATTTCCCTATATCAACAAAAAATAAAGGAGTAAATTCACGCCAAATTAACAAAACCATTACAACAAAAAGTCACCTCTACAGCGGATTGACACCGTTCGAGAAGTCAGCGTACGAAGGATGTACAAATGAGTGAAACCCTACTTGCCCTAGTGGCATTTTCGCCAATTGTTGTTGCCGCCATCTTATTGGTTGGTCTCAACTGGCCTGCTAAAAAAGCCATGCCTGTTGCGTTCGGTCTAACCGTCGCTATCGCACTTATGTTTTGGGATATGTCAGCCAATCGCGTACTAGCCTCCGTATTCCAAGGACTCGGCATTACTGTCTCTGTTCTATGGATCGTGTTTGGTGCCATCTTCTTGCTCAACACTTTAAAACACACTGGAGCGATCACCACAATCCGTAATGGATTTACCGATATTTCGGCTGACCGCCGTGTACAAGCCATCATCATTGCTTGGTGCTTTGGCTCGTTCATTGAAGGCGCATCTGGGTTCGGTACCCCGGCAGCAATCGCTGCACCACTACTGGTTGCAATCGGCTTCCCTGCGCTAGCCGCTGTCCTTATGGGCATGATGATTCAGTCTACGCCTGTTTCATTCGGCGCGGTAGGCACGCCTATCATCGTAGGTGTAAACAAAGGTTTAGACACGCATAACATCAGTGAGTCGTTGGCCGCACAAGGTGCAACGTGGGAAATGTACCTGCAAGATATCACAGCACACGTTGCTGTCATTCACGCAGTCGTAGGTACGATGATCCCGGTATTAATGGCGATGATGTTAACACGTTTCTTCGGCAAGAACAGAAGCTGGAGTGAAGGCCTGGATATTCTACCATTTGCGTTATTCGCTGGTGTCTCTTTCACCGTTCCATACGCGTTAACCGGCGTATTCTTGGGCGCAGAGTTCCCTTCACTTATCGGTGGTTTGGTTGGTCTGTCTATCGTTGTTACCGCAGCGAAAAAAGGCTTCTTAGTACCAAAGACTAAGTGGGATTTCGAAAGCGAAGACAGATGGCCTGCAGAGTGGTTAGGTTCGCTAAAAGTCGATCTAAACGACAATCCGGGCAAGCCAATGAGCATCGTAAAAGCTTGGGTTCCATATGTAATGCTGGCAGTTATTCTCGTCGCAAGCCGCGTAAGCCCTGAGCTGAAAGGCTTTGTACAAAGCGTAAGTTTGTCGTTCAGCAACATTCTTGGTGAGACTGGCGTTAGCGCTGCGATTCAGCCGTTATACCTTCCTGGTGGCATTCTGGTGTTTGTCGCACTACTTGCTGCAATGTTACAAAGCGGCAGCGTAAAGCCATTGCGTGAAGCATTTGGCGAGTCAAGCAAAACACTGATTGGGGCGGGTTTTGTCTTGGTATTTACCATTCCGATGGTTCGTATCTTTATCAACTCAGGCATCAACGGTGCTGACCTAGCAAGTATGCCCGTCACAACCGCAAACTTCGCCTCTGACCTTGTTGGTTCTGCGTTCCCAGCGCTGAGTGCCACCGTTGGTGCACTGGGTGCGTTCATCGCTGGCTCAAACACGGTATCAAATATGATGTTCAGCCAGTTCCAATTCGAAGTGGCACAAACGTTGTCTATTTCGAGCGTGATTGTTGTATCACTCCAAGCCGTCGGTGCTGCCGCAGGTAACATGATTGCGATTCACAACGTTGTTGCCGCATCAGCCACGGTAGGTTTGCTTGGTCGAGAAGGCGCAACATTGCGTAAGACGATTATCCCTACGTTCTACTACATTGTAATGACAGGCATTATTGGATTGGTGCTGATTTATGGCTTCCAAATGACAGATGTCTTAATGAAGTAACGCGAAACGCAGGGTTTGCAGCCCTGCCTAATTTGACACAGCTGTCTGCACTACTACCCCGACATGTTGATTTAGCTTGCTACATCAATTCCCCCGACAGCTGTGTCACTCTTTCCAGTTTGCATAACTGATTGAGTGATTTAAAAAATTTTTCAACCAATTATGTAAATGGGTTACCAACATCACCGGTTCAAACGTAAGTGAACCATAGGTAACTATACTCATTTTGATGTCTTCACTGCTTTGCGATGAAGGCTCAACGAAAGAGCAAATTGCTCCACAACTTTGCTTAGAATAACCGCTAGGACACCATTATGATTATCTCAGCTTCTACTGACTACCGCGCTGCCGCGAAAGCCAAGCTTCCCCCGTTTCTATTCCATTATATTGATGGCGGCTCTTACGACGAACGCACGCTGAAGCGTAATACTGACGATTTAGGTGATGTCGCTCTTCGCCAACGCGTCCTACGCGATATGACAGATTTGAGCCTCGAAACCGAGATCTTCGGTGAGAAACTGGCAATGCCAATCGCGCTAGCTCCTGTTGGTCTAACTGGTATGTACGCGCGCCGAGGCGAGGTGCAAGCAGCAAAAGCAGCCGAGAAAAAAGGCATCCCATTTACTATGTCGACTGTTTCGGTTTGTCCGATTGAAGAAGTCGCACCTGCAATTGAACGTCCAATGTGGTTCCAGCTTTACGTGCTTAAAGATCGTGGCTTTATGAAAAACGTACTTGAGCGTGCAAAAGCAGCAGGCGTAACAACGCTGGTGTTTACCGTTGATATGCCAGTTCCTGGCGCACGTTACCGTGACATGCACTCAGGTATGAGTGGCCCTAACGCGGCCATGCGTCGTGTATTCCAGGCGATGCGCCACCCAAGCTGGGCGCTGGATGTGGGTCTACTTGGTAAACCGCACGACTTAGGTAACATCTCAACTTATCGTGGCGAACCAACAAAGCTAGAAGATTACATCGGCTGGTTAGGCGCAAACTTCGACCCTTCTATCTCCTGGAAAGATCTTGAGTGGATTCGTGATTTTTGGGATGGCCCAATGGTTATCAAAGGCATTCTAGATGAAGAAGACGCGAAAGATGCGGTACGTTTCGGCGCGGACGGCATTGTGGTATCTAACCATGGTGGCCGTCAGTTAGATGGCGTACTTTCAAGTGCTAAAGCACTACCAAGCATTGCGGATGCGGTAAAAGGTGATCTTAAGATCTTCGTAGACTCTGGTATTCGTACTGGTCTTGATGTCGTTCGTATGCTCGCACTTGGTGCAGACTGTACGCTTCTTGGCCGTTCATTTGTGTACGCATTGGCAGCACAAGGCGGAGCAGGCGTTGAAAACCTACTGGATCTGTACGATAAAGAAATGCGTGTAGCAATGACGCTGACTGGCGCTAAGTCTATCGCGGATCTTTCACGCGATTCGCTAGTGAAAATCCCATAATCTTTGCAAGCGAGCAAAACAGAAACGAAAAAACGAGCCAACAGTGGCTCGTTTTTTATTCCTCTTCAACCCGATAATTTGACGAGCAAGCTAGCTAACTTGGTGAACGTACTCGATCACGACTTGGTTTCCGTCGATAAACACGTTACTGATATCGCCATCCACCGTCACACGATTTTGTAAATAAACGGTACCAGATGCAGATAGGTCACGCTCCGTCAAAGACGGAATCACCTGACCAGGACGTACATGTAGCTGCTCGCATAGCTGTTTTACAAAACCTAGCGTCAGTGGAGAATTACCACGTAACAAGCCAGAAAACTCGTGTAGACTCAAACCAAGGCGCTTCGCCATTTCCATTTGAGTGATGTGCATTTTGGCTTTTTGTGACATCCAGATGTCGTAGAGCGCGTTTCGATCCAGCTCTGTAAATTCCATATCTGCCTCCGCTAATTCAAGAGCCAATACACTCTCACACTTACTTAAGATAAATGTTAGCGATAAGTCAGAGAAGTTATAATTGATCGTCCAAATATCAACCCTCAATCATTGTTAGCATACCTCTGAACGTGCATGCGGCGGTCGCTCAGCAAAACGTAAAGGTAACTATCTTGTCATTGGAAGGAAAAGTCCATCTCGGGCGGTTTAGGCATAAGTAAATGATTTAAAGGAAATCACTGGGGTGAAGGAGTAATATCTGCTACCTTTCCTTCCATGGTTCACTAGAAATAAGTTACATATGCCACAGTGGTTTACCGAATTACAAAGCTACATTGAAACGTCTCATCAAAATTGGAGTGGAAGCGTCCTTTTCATTACGCTCGCTAGCTTTATAGCTTGGATAGCTTGGCGGCTGATCCGCTCTCGCCTCGCTGCGCTCGTAGAGAAAACGCCCTTCCACTGGGATGACATGTTGCTTGATGCGCTAAAAGCGCCAGTCAGTACACTCATTTGGTGTTGGCCAGCAACCGTCTCTATCGGCATCATATTAGAGAGCGAGCTCAACGATAAAATAAACTGGTTAAGTACGCTGAAACTGATTTTAATCATCAGCATCTTCGTATGGACCGTTATGCGGCTCATTACCAATGTTGAAGAGCATGTTCTCGAACAAAAGAACCGAGATGAAACAACAGTACAAGCGATAGCTAAGGTCGCGCGCCTGTTCTTTATTACCGTCGGAATTCTAACCGTAATGCAGGCATTTGGTCTGTCACTATCGGGCCTACTTACCTTCGGTGGTGTTGGTGGTTTGATCGTCGGTTTAGCGGCGAAGGATTTGCTGTCTAACTTTTTTGGAGGTCTTATGATCTACTTCGATCGTCCATTTAAAGTTGGCGATTGGATCCGTTCTCCAGACCGACAAATAGAGGGGACAGTAGAACGCATTGGCTGGCGCATGACCATTATCCGAACTTTCGATAAGCGTCCACTGTATGTACCAAACTCAGTGTTTAGCAGCATTGTCGTAGAAAACCCATCTCGCATGCTGAACCGACGTATCTACGAAAAAATTGGACTTCGTTACGACGATGCAGAAAAAATGCCGCAAATTATCACCGCGGTAAAAGAAATGCTGAAAAATCACAAAGACATTGATGCACGCCAAACACTTATCGTCAACTTCGATACATTCGGTCCATCATCGTTGCACTTCTTTATCTATACCTTTACTAAAACCGTGAATTGGGTGAGATACCATGAGGTTAAGCAGGACATACTGCTTAAGGTAATCAACATCATTAAAGAACACGATGCAGATATCGCGTTCCCTACTCAGACGCTTAAGCTTGATCCTATACAAATGGTAAAAGCGGAAGAGCAAGAAGATCACGACTTCTAGTTCTCACCAATACCCAAATAATCAAGCCCGCTGTGTTTAAGCGGGCTTTTTATTTTTCTTCGCATGAAGTGGTTATTGTTGCGTTAACACCATACGTGCATTCAGCGGTTGGATTGGGCGATTGTTTTTCCCCATGACTTCCGAAAAAGATTTTATCTGCTCAGGAGAAATAGTTTGTGCTTCTTTCATCACCAACCAACGCACACCTTCAGAGCATGGTGGTGTCGTTAGTGAGCCGTTAAAGCGGTAGTAGTCTTTATCACTTGGGATAAGGGCATCCGCATCAAATGGAACCTTGATGGTAACATCTTGATCTTTAGTTGGAATGTTAGCTAGCATCTTAGCTAAATCTGGGTTCGCGTCACCCAGTTTAAAGAACACCGCGACAACAGCTAGATGACCTACTTTGTCGGCATGCACAAAGTGTACTTCTAGTGGGTATTCTTTACCATCCACATGGTTTTCAGATGGCGTATGGAAGTGGAACTGTTTCAACGTAAACTCTTTACCATCAATGGTGAGTGTGTTTTTACCTTCTAAACCAGTCTGTAAAGTGTGACCGTTGTTCAGCAGTGAAATTGCCTTACCTTCGTAGTCGAAATCCAATTTTTCTAGCTTCGCTTCGGTCGCCGATTCAATGTTGATTGGGCTCTGGCTTTGACCTTTTGCGCACTCAGATGCAAACTCACCCCAATGAGCTGGCCCATGGTTTCCCTCGTAGCCCCAGCTTGCTGCATAAGCTGTTCCTGTAAATACCAGTGCCAAACCTAATGTTGTTAGTGACTTCTTCATCATTTTCCTTATTTCTGAAAGTTAAATTCCGTGAGAATAAAGCCATACTAATCTCACAAAATTAAGCAGTGACAGAGTGAAAACTATGATTACAAAAGATTTTTGGAATAGAAGCCTCTAATGATGTAATTGACATGATGCTCAAAATTGAACGTCAACGATTATTGAGTCGGTGTAAGTACCTGCAGGAGGGGTCGTTTGGCTGGTTAGTATCTGCGCGCGATAATTATAATTCTGTGGAGTGATACCATCCGGAATGGAGCCGCCAGTATCGACGTCACCGTGTTCACGACGTTCAGAACTGGTGCCTCCCCAGCGCTCCATCGTTGATGACTTATAGATTTCATACTCCAAATAGTGACCACTAGAAATCATTCGCCGCTGACCGCCGGACGCATTTAGGCCGTCATTCAAGCCAATGGAGAAGGAACTATTCTTGGTACAAGTTAACGATATAACCTGACTGACTGGTTCAAAACCGGCCACTAATGGGGACGAACCAAAGTCAATATCTGGCGCCGTGATCATACAATCAGGGGTCACTTCTAACTCAACCGTAATCACGCTTTGAGCGCTGCCATTGGCGCGGCCAATGCATACCCCTAGAACCCCGATACCCTTACAGTAATCCCAAATCCAGGATACGGTGATTTGGTCTTTATAAGTCCCAGCGGAAAGATTACTACCCACTCCCGTCCGAGCATAGAGCGGAAACTCGGCTTGAGTGCCAAACAACCCGAGTAAATCGAGTAACCCGATTTCAAAAAAATTGTAAGTTTGGCCGAATACATACTCTTGTGAAAGACCTGGATCGCCAAAAATCTGATAGCTGAGCTCCGAACTCGGATCATCCTCATTTAATAGCAAACCATTATTTATACTGTTAAACCTTGCTGATACGTAGTCGCCACTTAACAAAGACACAAGTGTAGAAAAGTCACACGTAATCCCCGCATGAGGCTGAGCTGAGCTTTGCTGCTGAGAGCTTGAAACAGTAAACGAAGAAACATTGCCAAACAAGATTAAAGGTGTTGCCGCCGTGAGCTGACAAGCCATTGTCGAGCACGAGAAAAAGAGAAGTAGGCTAGCAAACCAGCTGCGCAAAATCATAGTGCGGTCTCTTCTTCGGCTTTGATACAAACCTGCTCAGGCAATGTTTGTATTTTTTGACTGTCACGCTGATACAACCCCTCAATAAACACTTTACATGGCGGCTGTCCTTGAGGATAAAACTGAATATAGCGGCCTGGGTCAACGCCTTCAAAGTACGTAAAACCATCCCAACCAATTTGGCTTGTTAAGCCCGTTTCTGAGCGGCCATATGTACCAATCCGAAGGAACAAATGATTTTCGTCTACCACCGTCATGCTCAGTGCAATTTGTAGCTCTATTGGGAACTCTAACAGGTAGCCGTAGCCCGAATGTATCGAAGCAAACTGCTCTGTTGCAGAAAACGCAGCATTGGCAGGTAAATTAAGTGGATCGATTTCATATTTGGCGGTGTAATACGCCGTAGCCCAAGGAACAAGTAGGTAACCTTCATCGTCTGTCACTCCGACAATTTGATTTTCATATTTAACCGGAATACCTTCAAAACCACTGGTGCTCACCACAGCGAAGCTGTCATACACTTCATTCGCCGGGAATATTTCTCCATCCAACGTAGAGACCGAACCTGCCATTTCCGCAAAATAATCATAGTCGCCACTGGTGCCATTTAACCCCGCTCTGAACTGCGCCCATGACGCACGGTAGGTCAAATCAGCCTGTTTACGGTTTTCTGGGTGTTCGTTAATATCATGCGCTAAATTGACGCCCCACCCACCTCGTATTGGCGCAAGGCGGCTATAACCCACTCGCCCTCGCACATCGCCATCGTCCTCTCTTTTCAGCGTTAGCCCCGAACTTCCCCCCAAAGAACTGAAAGGTAGAGAGAATTGCGCCAGCGTAACACTCTGACCACCAATACTATGGTTGTAAGAAAGGGACATATTGATATTAAAAGGCAGAGCGTAGCTATAAGTAAGATTTAGGGTACGTGAATCTGAGTCGGATTGTTGAATATCAAAGTACCCACCAGAAAGTGAGCCCCAATCTCCCAAACGGACTCCCATATTGATTTGTGATAGATGGCGCGACGCGAGTGAAGCGTCCTTGCCTTCATCGAGCATTTCATAATTTGGTAAATGAGATAAGGTATAAAAGTCGGCTTGTTCTACTTGAGTTCGAGCAGCGAAGCTAAACAGCCGAGACTGATAACTATAACCTAGCGCATATGAGGTAGATTGATCCTGAAAATTACTCACACGAAACGAGGCATCCACCGTACCCAAGTTGAAAGCATTGGTGACAAAGCCCAGCCCCGCAACGATCAGGTCATCTTTTGCTTCAGCTTGAGCTTCTAATGTTAACCAATCAGTCATGCCATGACGCAGAGCGGTAACCACGCCACCGTCTCCATAGTCGTTAGATGCATTACCGAAATTTTCTCTGATCGCACCAATACTCGCACTGTAAGATGTAAATCCGGTCTTGAGTAGATCGGAAGAGAGAAAAAATGGGCTGGTCATGACCGTTTGCTTACCCTGAGCATCCGTTGCAATTACCGTTGCTTCCCCAGCACCAGAGAGCATTGGAATATCGTTAATAATGAAAGGACCGGGCCCAACATTCATTGAGTCAGTTTTAAAGCCATTGATAAACAAATCTAACGTAGTGGGCGCTGTGACTTCACCGTAAAATGCAGGTAACGGCGTCGTCACGACATCCGGACGCATAGAGAAATCATGTGATAACTGAATACCCGCCAGTCTTACTGGTTGGCTCCAAGATAAAGGGCGAACAATATAGTCCCCTACCTCCATACGAATTCGCTTCTCTTGATTGACGTACTCGTAACTCGTATCAAAACGAGTGTACTGGCTGCTTTGCTGGGACTGAACATCGCGATGAAAGTTAGATTTAAATATCCCGGTAGTAGAAAAAACGCCAAACTCAGAAAAGGCTCTGACTTCATGATTTATAGAAACCTCCTTTTGTCGGCTTTCGTTCTCGTACACACCAAATACGTTGTAGTTAAGCAGGCCACCACGCCCAAACTGAGCCGGGGAAAATCGCCCCATATCCTGCGCTGATAAGCTCTGCATCGGTAACCAATTAGGCGGTACGTCAATTGTAAGTTGCAATGACGATTGCAAGTAACGCACGTTAACTCCTGGGATAGACGTAACCTCAAGTCTCTCTTCAGTTCCAGGCAACGACTTGGCGGTAACCCCAACTGAAATGAGGTCCTCCCGGAGCAAAAAGAACTGATCGCCAACTCGCTCAACTTTCGCAACAAGCCCGGTTGCTCTTTGATTGATCACCAACTCCAGATTGAGGCTAATATTCTCAAACTTTTCTAATGAGAAATTTTCAGGACTCGGTAGCTCAGAGAAGTGGTTTGCTGAATTTGCACAAAGACCAATACTGCTCCACGTTACGCTAAGTAATACCAACCAAAAGAAAGCATTCATTGTATTAAATCTATTCATTATTGCTTCAATGGTATTTGGTAACGTTTACCTCCAATATTCGCGCTCAAACTCAAGGGTCTGACATTACTATGGGGAATAGACCAAACCTTATACTGTTCAGGAAGAATATAGCCAGCTAGTCCATCGGAAATAACGACAGGATCTTTATTTGGTAGGTTCAATTGTAAATTCACTAAGCGAACATGGTGTTTTCCTGAATTTTTAATGTGAACAAAACGCTGATTATTTTTCTTAATAAACTGTGCCTGTAAATCACCCCATAATTCACTGTCACGGTTTGGTTTTTGAGTATCAGTCAGCCCTTTCCCGTAAATAAACAAAGGTATCGAGTAACGCATTCGGACTTTGACAGCGAGTTCATTTTCCGTCAATTCTGTTTGAGGGTTTTGAGTTGGCGGTAATTCATCTATGATCACTCGGTATGCATACTCCTTACCCGCAGAGGCCTCATCTTGGTTGATGATGCGGATTAACTGCTTTTCACCTGGTTCAATTTTGACAAACGGAGGAGTTGCAATTAACTGGCTTTGACTTGAATAACTATCTTCTCCTTCGTTTTGTTCCCACTTAAAAATTCTCACCTGTAAATAAGAATCAACACTGCCTTTATTTACCATCCAAAGTGATGTTGCATTACTCTCCTCTGATATTTTGGGGTAAATCGGCCAAATTAATAATGAGTTAGCGTTGGCATTTGAGAAAAAAACAAAAAGGAAGGTTATTAATAATAGTTTTTTGAGTATGAATTCCATTTCACCCCTCCAAAGTTCACTTACCACTCTAATGTCAGCGTAAGCGTATCCATATAAATTCCAGCCATTTCATTCCCATTTATTGTCGCCTTTGCCCAGATAGGAAACTGAATATTATCTGGGTCTTGGTCAGTATCGACGGAATATTGCGTGTCAATATTAAGCACCTGCGTGTAATTTAGATCCTGGAACAAAAAGTAATCTACCGTTGTCGCTTCTTCACTGTGCTTTAGCTTACGTACACCATCCGATGCATTCATCCCGCCATTTACGGAAACATTCATCGTAATACCCGGAGTACAACTTAATGTGAGTGATGAACTGTAAGTGATGCTGCCTTGTACTTCCGTCGCGTAAACTGAAGAATGCTCACCAAAATCTAACGTACCTATTTGCCCGGCTTGGGTTGGGCTTTCTTCTTGTACTGAGCCGTTAATCAAACAACCTGTATCTACGATGGCAGACACCTGAAAAGTTTGTGTCGCATCAGCCAGCACAGTTAAAGAACACAAACTCATCGCGACAAGTGAAAAGCTCCTAACAACCAGCGTCACGTTTTACCAGCTTAGCGTCACACTGATGGTATCGGAGTATGTACCGGCAATGCTGCTCGTACCGTAAGCTTTCGCAAAAAGCTCAATAGTTTGCGATGTTGCACTAGTAAATTCAGACAGAGCTACCGTCCCGCCTTGTATAATTTGTGTGCTTCGGTCTGAGTCGGTAAACAACGTATAATCAATAAATTGCGCGCCATTTGACATCGCATAGGTACCAACGGTCGCACTTGCATCATACAATCCGGTGCCCAATGTAAACGTCGGTGTCACACCGTTACTACAAAGCACTTCAATACCCGTCGCACTACCACCATTTACCACACCATCTTGTTCACTGAAGATTGCAGGCACGTCTCCAAAGGCGAGTGAGCCAAAGCCAACGCCAGAAGCTGCATCTACCGCATTATTTCCATTAATCACACAACCTTGTACAAGGTTAATTGAAACATCAATCGTACCGCTCACTGACGCTCCACTCGCTTGCCAACTAAATGAGGTTAAGAGCAGAGGCATCATCAGATAAAATCTTTTCATATAAAGCTCCATTTTTACATTCCACTGTATATCGGTAACCTTTTTATTAGTTATAGCTCAATTATGACAAACCAAATGCATATAAAATGTAAAACAATAAAAAGAAGCAGGATAAGGATAAAGACGAACAGCGAATAAAAATATTAAACTTAAAAGTGACGATTTTTAAGCATTTAATGCTAAAAAATAACCACTAAAAACAAATGGTTATTATCTTGTTCCAAATATAGAATCGACAATGAGTTAGAAGGTAGGGTGAAGTTGAGTGGAAAAAATCTAAAAAAGTAGCAGAACGATACGAGAAGTTTAGAAAAGATTGGCGACCATTTCTTCCCGAAACAAAAATCTTCATGAAGTAAATTACCACCTTCTAAAGAAGGTGGCTTTGTGTGAGCCCCCTAAAAGGGGGCCTTTGTTTAGTCCAGCGCCAA